>RDYJ01000094.1 GCA_004293145.1 Nostocales cyanobacterium
ACTATCTTTAGTTGGTAAATGAGTGGTTCAGAGGAATCAGGCATTTGTGCATCTTATCGTGTTATGTACCCCATCTCCCCCAAAATTTTTCGCTCTCCAATGAGGTACAGAATCAAAATTGAAACCTATACACATTCAAAGGTTTCACTCCTGACTCCTGTAGAGACGTTCCACCGGAACGTCTCTACTGACTCCTGAATTCTGCTGTATCAGTGTTAAAATCGTCTTTCAAACTCAACAACCGCACGACTATCATCAGTTAAATTTGTGGAAGCGCGGACACGAAAATCGTCATTGATTCTGTAATTAATACCCCACTGGAAGGGGTCACTAGCTGTTAAAATTTTGATGCTAGAAAGAGAAAATCTGCTAGAAATATCAACTCCGGCTTCTAATGCTAATTCTAAACTAGAGTTGCTTTTACCAGCTTCTGGTCTATCAGAAAGAATAGTAGGAAATAGCCGCAGTTCACTTAAACCAAAAGCATCACCAATTTGGTTAAATGCAGATTGAAAGTTATTGAAAACAGCCGAACCTGCAATATTAATTAAACCTAATGTACTGTCACCACGTCCTTGGGTATCTACAAAACCACCTCCTAACAAAGTCACAATTTCGGTTTGTGAACGTGTGGGACTACTTTTCAATTCTAAATTATTATTCAATTGACTAGCTGGACCTTTAACTATTGCTTCAACGCGGACACTTTCTAATGCTGATAAACCGGAAGCAACTTGTCTGCTCAAATCACTGGTTTGGATTCCATCTAATACTTTAGCAAAGAGCTTAATATCTAATTCGGGATCACGGGGTTGAGAAGTTCTAAAAGTTGCAGTATGTTTATAGTTACGAGCCAAATTAAATTGGGTAGTAAACAAATTTACGCCACCTTTAGTTAATTTGATAGTTCCTGTTGGTAGAGGATCACTTAAAGAACCACTCACACTTAAATTACCAGATGCTAGGAAGTTAAAGACGGGTGGACGAGCTATCTGGACATTTTTTCCTAGTTCAATTTGTAAGTCATTTAATCTTGTAATTCCACTGTCAACAGCACTATTTTTGTTTTGCTTGTTAGCAGCGATGAGTGATAAATCAGAACTGGTTTTAGATAAGGTAGAGGTGTTAGATTCTGCTAGTAAAACTTGACCATTTGCTAGTTGTATATTACCACCAATTATTGGTTGCAGAACAGAACCTTTAATCTGTAAATTACCACTAGCACCACCTTGATATAATCCCTTGAGATTTAGTGTTAATTGTTGAAGATTAACCGCTAGGTAATTATCCCTGATGATGTTTTGACTGTTAAAAAGAGGGATTTCCCCGGCGATTTCTATTTTACCATTGCTAAACTGACCTTGGAGATTTTCTACTAATACTTGATCAAAATCAAATTCGGCTTTTCCAGTCACATTTGTCAGCTTACCTTGTAAAGCTTGGGCTGCAAATGTGGCATTATTTAGGGAAGCTATACCTTTAACTAATGGTTGTTGTCTAGTTCCCCTGACAGCTAAATCTACTACTCCTTCACCGGTTTCAAAAGCTATTTGATTGGTGAACAGATTTAATAATGCTAAACCTTCATTTTCGACTTTGACATCGAGAGTAATTTGATTGTTGTCTGGTTCTACAGATGCAAAAGGTAATTTATAGGGAATGTCACCAGTAATTTTCACAGGTTCGGGTCCAACAGCTATAACCTGACTACCAAATCTTAAGCGTCCATCGGCATAACTGAAACCTGCGGTAGCTGATTTTATTTGTTTTTGATTGAGTGTTCCTTCTGTAATATCTAATTGTCCTCTAGCTTGAGGATTTTTGATACTACCAGCTAAAGCTGCATCAACGTTGAGATTTCCTGTAATCCCAACTGGTAACTTGACGAAATTATTTAATAGTTGAATGGGAAAATTATTGACTGTTAATTTTCCTGATTGTTCTTCACCACCTAGATTACCAGTAAAAGCTACGAGTAGTTTTTGTTGATTTTCGATCCGGAAAGGTTGTAAACGTAAAATCCCTTTTTCAAAACTACCTTCAGCGATGACTTTTTCTACCTCATAAAAACGACTGGGTTCGCTTTTTCTACCCCAAGTAAACTCTTGTCCTTTGAGGTTAAACTGTACTGCTAATCCGTTTTTTGTAGCGGTATTGATGGCAATTTCTCCGTTAAAAATGCCTTTTAAGTCTTTTAAATCTGGGATTGGTTGAGATTCTAGCCGTTTTTTTTCTTCTGTTGCTATAAGTGCATCAATTTCTGCTAGACGCTGAATTTGATTGAATAAAGTTTGCTCTGGTAAACCCCGTGAGTTGGTGATTAAATCCGCAGATGTGCCGTAGGTTGGTGGTTTAAAACCTCTTTGTAAATCTTGGAGTTCAAATATCTGCGCGACGGTGAGCAAGTCTTGAATATTGCCTTGATTGATGTTAATTTTGGCTTGGAGTTGGGGACCTTTGGCAGTTTGTTTGAGGTTAGCGTCAAATAAGTAGCGGCTTTGGTTGGCGATCAATTCGCTATTGGTGAGTGTGGCTGTATTATCGTTGTAGCTCAATTGAGTAGTGAAGCTATCTCCTCTAATTCTAGCAAGTTGTGGTTTGGCGATCGCAATATTGCCTTTAGTGGCTAATGTTTTTTGATTGATTTGCAAATCTCCAGTTAACAAACCAGCTAATGCACCTTTACCTAAAATCGGATTGTTCGGTAAAGTAAAATTTAAAGCTTCTAGGGGAAAATTATTGACTTTAACTGCCCAATCATCGCCTTTAGCTTCACCTGTGGCTAATGCTTGTTGCCACTGTACCAAAAAGGCGCTAGGTTGATTATTAGCATTTAATTTAGCAGCTAATCTGTCTTGTTGACCTGCAACATCTAAACTTAAACCCCGCCCTTGTACTAAATTAATATTACCAGTTAACAATGGTTCAAAGGCAAATTTTTGAACTTGCAAATTTCGCAAACCCAACTCCCCAATCACATTTGGTGCTGTAAGTTTTCCGGTAATTTTTCCTTTAAAATCAGCCTTGCCAGCTACATTAACAGCATTAGGTAATTGAAAAGGTAATTGTCTGAGGTCGTAATTTTGAGCCTGTACATTCAGATTTAGTTGGGTAATTTCGGGTATACCTGGCTGTTGAGCATTAGTTAAAATATAACCACTGGCGTTTATATTTGGAGTTCTCGCTTGCGGAATAGTTAGTTGTTGACCATTCCAAGATACTGCTGCATTTAAAGGAGAATTAATTCCGGGAATACCTTGACTAAACTGCACCTGTCCAGCACCACGCACATCAGCTAATTTCGCAGACCCGAAAATCCCAGCAACTTGCAACTGACCTGCAAATTGACCTTGCAATTGTTTATTTAACCGATTTAACTGCACACCGGCAGCAGTAACTACAGCTTGGTAACTATTATTAGCAACTTGGATATTAGATGCTGTAACTGTGCCTCCAGCGAGGTTTAGCTTTGCTTTACCAGTTGCTTGAATGGTTGCTGGTTGAAAAGATTCAACAGAACCAGCAATATTGAACTGACTTGTTAATATACCTTCTAATGGTGGTGCAACTGCTGGTAAGCTCTGTAAAGGTACATTTTCTACAGCAACTTGCGCTTTATAAAGACCTTTACTAATTTGAATATTTTTAGCTGTAATTGTACCATTATCAACTTTTAAACTGCCTTCACCAATACCACCAAAAGTTTTAAGACTGAAATTTCCAGTGTTACCTGCAATGGTGAATTTACCTGCGATGGGATTATTTAAAATTGGCAGAGATTGTTTTAATATTTTCCCTAAACGGATATCTTTAGCGATTAAATCCGCGACAAAGTTTTTATTGTCTAACTGGAGACGAGAAATAGCAATTTTTCCTCCAGCGATATTAATATTTGCATCCTCAGGACGAATATTCGTAACTTGGAATTTTTCAGAAGTTCCTGATATGAGTAACTTACCGTTAAATGCTGCATCTCCCAAAGAAATATTTTCTAGTTGTTCTTCTTTGAGGAATGGTGTTAATTTCACACCAGAAGCTTCCGCTACAGCTTGCCAACTTTCAGGATTGTAACTACCATAACCCCGCACCACATTACCTGCAACATTGACAGCGACATTACGAAAGTCTACTGTCCGATTTGGGTTGATAATTGTTTCCCCAGTTGCTGGATATTTTGCTTGTGGTGCTTGCCATTTTACTAAAGTCTGGACATTACCCGCTGCACCACTAATGTTAGCGGTAGCTGAAACAGTACCAATGGGAAAAGTAGAATTATTATTGTTGTTGTTATTTTTAATATAAAGTTTAGAGATCGCATCCCCTGGAACATTCTGAGCAGTTAAATTAATATTTATTTCTGGTAGTTCTGGTAATTTTTTTAATTGAATTTTTCCTCCTCCCCTAACTTCACCACCTAATGTAGTTTGTCCTTGAATATCCTTAAGAGTAATCAGAGAATCACGAGTAGAAAGCTCAAATTTACTACTAACTTTCTGAAAATCAACTTGATCAATTTGAGCAGTTTTGATATTAGTAACAGTTCCTGAAAGCACAGGTTCTTCGATATTTCCCAATATCTGTAAATCTGCTTTTACCACGCCACTAACAGGTAAAGGAGAATCTACTTTCAGAGTTTCTAGAGCATTTGACAAACTTACCGCATTGACACGCCCTACCAAATTAAAACCCTTTTCTCTATCGATCAAACCTTTAGCAGTCACGGGAATTTTGCCATAGTTGCTAACTACATTATCTAACTCTATAGCTAATCCTTGAAACTTGACATTTCCCTGAGTATTACTCAATATTTGAGGTACACTTGGTATTTCCAGATTCACCCCTTGTAAAGCAGCAGTACCATCTAATAAAGTCGGTTGCTGTGGAATTAATTGAATTTGTAAATCACCATTTACCCGACCTGCTTGTAAATCTATTGGTAACTTAACCAAACGAGTCACATCTGCGGCTAGTAAATCCTGCGCTTTTAGCTTTAATTTTCCTTCTAAAGTTGCTTGGGTGCGAATATCTCCCTGAAGGAAAATATTACCGCCACTATCGGCTTTTCCAGCTACGTCAAATTTAATTAATTGATTATTTTCTACCAGTTGGGCTGTTCCGTATAATCCTGAAAATACTACAGGGATTGGGGACTCTTTACTGGGGACTGGGAAAGTGCTATTTCTCTTCTGCTCCCCTGATTCCTGGTTTCCTACTAATACCAATTTGGCGTTGCGAAAGCGCAATTTATCTAAGTCAGTTTTAATTAGTCCGGCTTTACCTGGTGGGGCTATGGTAGTGCTAATCCAACGTTCTTCCTGATCCTGTTCAATGTAAATATTTGGGTTAATTAAAGTAACATCTAATTTTAATTGACGGTTAACAACTAACTGCCAAGGATTAAAGCCTACATCTACTGCTTCTATAGTTACACGATCTGAATCCGTAGAAGTTGCGGGGATAGCTGAAGCAGCAAACCTTACCCCTGTGAGGGAGAATTCTTTTACTTGTCCGAGTTCGACTGGACGGTTGAGGGTATTGGTGAGATTTTTTTGTGCTAAAGGTGCTAACTCTGTTTGGATAAAATCCCTTAACCGCCAAATACCACCGATGATTAAGAGTAGTAAAAATGCGCCTAAAGCCATGCTACTCCGACTCAATATAATCAACCAGATGCGTTTATGGCTTGTGGTTGCGGTGTGAGAATCTTGATTGAAAGAGTTAGACATAGGTTTTCACTCATAATTAGCACAATTTTTGACGGGAGCCATTGACAGAATACATTTATCAGTTCCCAGTTACCAGTTGTCATTGGTTATTCTTCACCTCCCACCTGTCACCTGTCACCTGGTCCCTGATTAAATATAAATAGTATAAACCTGAAATCAAAGGATGGATGATGCCTGTTTTTGTACTAATTTTCAATGCTGGCACTGATAATGAAGGGATTCACTCGATTCGGGTAGGTGATCGCAATAAAATCATGATGTTCGAGTCAGAAGATGATGCCACGCGTTTTGCTTTAATGTTAGAAGCGCAGGATTTCCCCACACCAACAGTTGAACGAATGGAGGCTGAGGATATTCAGGAATTTTGTGAAGGCGCTGGGTTTGACTGGGAAATTGTGCCAGAAAATAGTCATTTGCTTGTCACTCCTCCAGAATTGAACGTAGACAAAACAGATTGGGAACTGGAAACTGAAACCCAGAATAATGATGACTCCTATGGTTCGACTCTAGAAGAACCAGAACCTAATTCTGATCTGGACAGCATCCGTCGCAGACTAGAAGGGTTATTGTAGTTACTCATTAGTCATTGGGAATAGGGAACTCTTAACAGGGAACTCTTAACAGATGAGATGAAGATGAATAACCCAATTAATTACCAATTACCAATTACCAATTACCACTGACAAAACATGACGAATTTGCAGTCACGCGGGCATCTTCTCACAGAACAGGTAAATCTTAATAGTCTGAATTTAGACCAACTCACTCCTCTGGAGTTGGTAGAATTATTTAATCATGAAGACAAAAACGCTGTAGAAGCCGTTGTTGGGGCTAAGGTTGAGTTAGCAGCAGCCATTGAACGCACGGCGGAACGTTTACATCAAGGTGGACGTTTATTTTATATTGGTGCGGGAACAAGTGGCAGATTAGGGGTGTTGGATGCGGCTGAATGTCCTCCAACTTTCTGCACACCCCCAGAATTGGTACAGGGGATAATTGCTGGTGGTGCGGGGGCGCTGTTGCGTAGTTCTGAGGGTTTAGAAGATTTGGCAGAAGATGGGGAAAGTGCGATCGCCCAGCATAAAATCACCCAACTTGATGTGGTCGTCGGGATCACCGCTGGGGGAACTACTCCTTATGTTCAGGGTGCTTTAAAAGCTGCTCGTCAACGCGGTGCTTTAACAGTTTTTATTGCCTGTGTTCCTGCTGAACAAGTAGATTTTGATGCTGATATTGATATTCGCTTGTTAACGGGTCCAGAAATCTTAGCCGGTTCTACTCGTTTGAAAGCGGGGACTGCAACTAAACTAGCTTTAAATATTCTTTCTACCAGCGTGATGGTGAAGTTAGGTAAAGTTTACGGTAATCGCATGGTTGATGTGGCGGTTACAAATCAAAAATTACGCGATCGCGCTTTAAGAATTTTACAAGATTTAACTGGTTTAAGTCGGGAAGCCGCAGGTTTTTTATTAGAACGTAGTGGGACAAAAGTTAAACTGGCTTTGTTAATGCAGTGGACTGGTTTAGATAAAACCGCAGGTGAACAACTTTTAGCTGCACATCAGGGTAATTTGCGTGTTGCTGTTGATAGTTATAAAAAAGAGAAATAATAGATCCCCCCAACCCCCCTTAAAAAGGGGGGCTAATTTTATCTTCAATTCCTGATTTTATTACAGCCATTTTCAGGTAAATGAATCACATCTTGATTTGGTTGCGCGCAAAGACGCAAAGGAAGAAAGAGATTAATTCAAGATGTGGTCTAAATACATGAAAACTGCTGTAAGAGTGGAAATTTAGTTTCAAAGTCCCCCTTTTTAAGGGGGATTTAGGGGGATCTTTTGACATATCACAAACCACGTTTAAAACATCCCCTCAGCCTTTCGCAGTTCCTCCAATTCCTCAGAAGTAAAGGGATTTATCCCAGCTTTGAGTGCTTCTATCCAACGGAGTCGGTGCTGCTTCTCAGCTTCTGAATAGTAGTAATCAAATGTATAATTTTCTACAAGTGCCTGAAAGTCAGCTAATGCTCCAGCCAAATCACCTGTTAATGCCCTAGCCAGTCCCCGACTTTGTTTATACAGTTCATAATCAGGTTGTAGTGTAATTGCATTTTCACAGGCATAAAGAACATCAGCAGAACTATATAGACTACCAAACCAACCCAGAGTATTCCAAGATTGGGCAGAAATCGGTAAATTAGGGTCTATGCTTAAAGCCTGATTGTAAGCTTGAATGGCTTCTGCAACTTTACCTTCTCTCACCAAGCTCATCCCCTGACTTAACGCCACCGCAGCAGCAAACAATGGTTGTTGTGCCAACTCTGAAGGAATATTAACTGCTTGATGTAAACCTCTGGCATTTACCCAATTTGTATTATTATTCCATTTAATTTCTTGCAGATTGGCATTGTTGAGTGTGGCATTACTGAGGTCAGCATCACTGAAATTGGCATTGCTTAGGTTAGCATCACTGAGGTATGAATCGCCGAGGTTGGCATCGCTGAGATTGGTATTGCTGAGGTTGGCATCGCTGAGGTTGGCATCACTGAGGTTAGCATCACTGAAATCGGCATTGCTGAAATCAGCATAGCTACAATCGGCATAACTGAGATTTGTACCGCTGAGGTCGGTACATCTGAGTTTTGTACTGCTAAGGTTGGTACTGCTGAGGTTGGCACTACTGAGGTCAGCATCACTGAGGTCAGCATCGCTGAGATCGGCATCGCTGAGGTATGCAAGGTTGAGGTCAGCACCATTGAGTTTGGCATTGCTGAAGTAGACATCGCTGAGGAATGCAAGGTTGAGGTTGGTACTACTGAGATTGGCATCGCTGAGGTCGGCACCGCTAAGGTCGATACTGCTGAGGTTGGCATTGCTGAGGTCAGCACCGCTAAGGTTGGTACTGCTGAGGTCGATACTGCTGAGGTTTGCACCGCTGAAGTTGGCATCGTTGAGGAAAAATCCCAGGATTTGGTTATAGGTATAAGCACCCAAGCACTGACTATAGCCAAGAATGCGGAGTAAGCGGTTTTTATCAAACCCCTCTGTATTAGGCTGACCACAAGGATGAAAGTTGATGTCATCTTTCAAGTCATCCTTGTATTTAGCGTAACGATGCAACTCCAACAGCAAAATCAACACATTCAGTCCTGTATACACATCCACCTGTCGCAGTCCCAAATGTTTTTCTCGCTCTGGTAATAGCTTCTTCAACTGCTCTTTTTTAAACAGAGGCAAGATTTCTGTTTCTGGAGGTGCATCAATAAATTCTCCATCACACCAACGCAGGTAAAATTCCTCCAATCGTTGGAACAGTTTTACATAGCATTTAGCATCAAATTCTGATCTTTCAGCTAACAAACCCATCAAATACTCAACAATTTCCGGCGTTAAATTCCCATAACCCAACAAATCATAAATTTGTTTATCCATCACCTCCGTTGAAACTAAATCTTTTTCACGCCTACCATTAGGTATCGTTTTTGTCCAGTTTTGAAAACTTGCTACCAAACGTTCTGCAAATAAAAACTCGCCAAAACTTTTGTGTACAAACTCCATTGAACCGCCTTCTTTCCCAGAAGCAGGTTTAATGTAAAAAGCCGTCACTAGGTTATTTAATGTTTTCTGTTCTGTCAGGTTTTCGTAGGGTATCTCCTTTCTGGCTTGCTGAAGTAAATTGGCAATGGGTTGATTATCTTTAATTCTCGCCTCTAACATTTTGATATTGGCAGATTCATTACCAGACTGCACAACACACAAAGCCACCTCAGTTAAAAACTCTCGCAAATCTTCGCTTTCTAATCCAGCCAAACGCAGATTTTCATCCTGACGCTGTTCTTCCAACACCCAGTTAATTGACGTATCGTAAATAATAATTTTGGCTTTAATTCCTTCTGCACCTGCAAACATCTGAGCGTTAAAATGTTTTTTCCGGTGCATTTTTGCTAACAGATAAAGCAGCAGGGGTTCTCGTGCTAGGTTATCTTTAATTTCTTCTGGGCAAGCTTGTAAAAATTCTTTAAATTCAGTTGTTTCTTGAGTACCAACTTTAGCTTCCCATTTATTCAGCCATGTTTCCCTAATTTCATCATCCATCGGCTGAAGTTCAAATCTTTCTAAGCATTTGGTTTGTGTAATCAAACGCTCAATTCCTTGCAATGCCAAAGGGCGACCTGTAAGCAAAAACCGATGATGGCTAGTTTGTTGAAAAAGCTCTAATTGCGGCAAAAATTCTTTCAGTCCTCCGCTTGCTCGTCCTTCTAGTAAAAGTTCATCAAACCCATCAAATAAAAATAAAAATCGCGTCTTTTTATCCGTCAACCAACCAGAATCACTACTGACAAAATCAAAAGTTTCCAATTGGTTCTCTAGCGTCTCAGTTAAGTTATTTGCTAACACCCGTAAATCCCGCAAGCGGATTAAAATTGGTGTAAAGCTGGGGTGTAATTCTCGCCGCACCCTATCAGCAAACATCCGACTAAAAACACTCTTTCCTCTTCCGGCTTCACCTTGAATAAACAAAACTTTCTTTTGTGTATCCGAGTCAGTCAGCATTTTTATGACCCATTCTTCTATTTGCAGCTTTTCATCTCCAATATATTCACCCTTATCATCTACTGGCCGCACTTGCAGAGGAACATACAAATCTCGGAAAGTAATTTCTTTTTCATCAAAAATCTTTTCTTCTGGTTTGGTTTTAATTTGCTGTTCTAAATAATCTTCAATACTCAAATATTTCTCTAGTTGTTCTTTCCCCCCGACGCTATACCATTCTACTAACTGCTTAACTTTATCCCCAGTTTTTACCAGTTCTGAGAACAGATATTCATCGGTTTTTCGTGCTACTTGTTCAGTTAAAATTTCGGCTTTTGCTGTTTCTAAACCTGCTTCTTGTAAACGTTGTTGTAAAACTTCGTTGAATGATGCTGCTAATTTCGATTCATGGAAATAAACTATGGCTTTTTTCGCGTCCCGTTCATCTAATTCCTGTTCACCCAATTTTTTAATCTTTTGTGCAATTGCATCAGAAGCGGGAGATTTATTTAAATTTAATTTATCTTTTAATTCTGGCTGTTCGTTGATAAGTTCTTGAAAGCTTTGTAAATAAGCCGCTTGGCTGACAAGTGCCACACACTGTTCTAAATTTAACTCTTTTTGCGTCTGGTCAATAATCAATTTAATCATAGTCAATGCAATAGGTGCAAAGGGAATGACTGCACCAGCAACCTGACCTAGTGGACCATTGAGAACATCTAAAAGCGAGGATATTTGTTCTGCATAGGGCTTGAGGTCGGATAACTTCGATTTTTGCTCATTTACAGCTTTTGCCAGGTCTAACACGGCTTTGGCGGCTTCTGAGCCAGTTTTTACTACCTCCACCCCTTGTCCCCAGTTCAAATCACGAACATCGGTTGTTAAGAATTTCCACAGCTTTGTCGCCATTCCCTACACTCCAGTACAGTTTGCAAATAGGTATTACCTGTTACATGAAGTATTTTATCATTACAATATGTCTTTGTTTATTTGGACACAGAAGTGTTGAATCTTTTTTTAACATTCAACACTTATGCAGGAAACAATATAATTATTTCTCCTACTTTTACCGAATATTACAGTTAAGCAAATTATTAACGCTAGTCAAATTCGTAATTTGTGATACATTATCATTAATATCCTATGTTTAAACTCTAAAGATAACTTGTAAGTAAGTCAATATAATTAAATATAAAACAAATATAAAACAAATATAAAATGCTCAGTATATATATCGCCGACTTTGGTAAAAAATCGGTTATCTGAGTATTACTTTTTTATTGATGAGTTTTTATATACAACATTAAAAATCAAGCAGACATCAATAAATCAATCAATTAAAAATTTTTAATTTAAAATTTTTTCCCTTACCCCTTGACTCTCCAGTTAACTGGAGGATTGAAGATGATATCAGTTGTGAATTATCCTCAAATCCAGTTATGGAAAACTCCACCCTCAAACTACGCGGTATGAGTTGTGCATCTTGCGCTAACAGTATTCAAGATACTATTAATGCTCTACCAGGTGTCAAGGAATGTATTGTTAACTTTGGCGCAGAACAAGCCACTGTTAAATATAACCCCAAAATTACAGATTTACCAACAATTCAAAACGCCGTAGAAGCCGCAGGTTATTCAGCTTACCCACTACAAAAACAGCAAATTCTACTAGGAGAAGATGACAAAGAAAAAAGATATCGTCAGCAAGAATTACGCCAATTAACGCAAAAAATCACAGTGGGAGGAATCATTAGTAGTTTACTATTAATCGGTTCATTACCAATGATGACCGGATTAAATTTACCATTTATTCCCGCATGGTTACATAATTCTTGGACGCAATTAATCTTAACTACTCCCGTACAATTTTGGTGTGGTTATTCCTTCTATATCAATGGTTGGAAAGCTTTTAAACGTCATGCAGCTACAATGGATACTTTGATTGCATTGGGAACAAGTGCGGCTTATTTTTATTCAGTTTTTGCCACATTATTACCCAATTTTTTTATCAATCAAGGATTAAAACCAGATGTCTATTATGAAACAGCCGCCATAGTCATTACCTTAATTTTATTAGGTAAACTATTTGAAAATCGCGCTAAAGGACAAACTTCTGATGCCATTCGTAAATTAGTAGGTTTACAGGCAAAAACAGCCCGATTAATTCGCAATGGTCAAGAAATTGATGTGCCATTAGAAGAAGTGCAAATTGGTGATGTAATCTTAGTTCGTCCTGGGGAAAAAATCCCCGTCGATGGTGAAATAATTTCAGGAATATCAACAATTGATGAAGCAATGATTACAGGTGAAAGTGTACCTATAAAAAAACATCCAGGAGATGAAGTAATTGGGGCAACAATTAATCAAACCGGCAGTTTTCAATTTCAAGCAACCAGAGTTGGTGCAGATACAGTATTAGCGCAAATCGTTCAATTAGTACAACAAGCACAAGGTTCTAAAGCCCCCATTCAAAGATTAGCAGACCAAGTAACAGGTTGGTTTGTACCTGCGGTCATAGCAATTTCTCTGCTGACTTTTATTATTTGGTTTAACTTGACAGGCAACTTTACCCTATCACTAATTACCACAGTGGGAGTTTTAATTATTGCTTGTCCTTGTGCTTTGGGTTTAGCAACACCTACATCTGTAATGGTAGGAACAGGAAAAGGTGCAGAAAATGGGATTTTAATTAAAGGTGCAGAAAGTCTAGAATTAGCCCATAAAATCCAAATCATAGTGTTAGATAAAACTGGCACTATTACCCAAGGAAAACCCACGGTTACAGATTTTATCACCGTTAATGGAACAGCAGCAGGTAATGAAATAAGATTACTAAAATTGGCGGCATCTTTGGAAAAAAATTCAGAACATCCCTTAGCAGAAGCTGTAGTTAAATATGCTCAAAATCAGGAAGTTAATCTTACAGAAGTGAGAGATTTTGCAGCAATTACAGGTAGTGGAGTTCAGGGTTTAGTTGATCATCATCTCGTGCAGATTGGTACAGAAAAATGGATGGCAGAATTAGAGGTTAATATCCAAGAATTGCAAGCATCTAAACAGCGTTTAGAGTATTTGGGAAAAACAGTAATTTTGATGGCTATTGATGGTAAAATTCAAGGATTAATGGGTATTGCTGATGCTATTAAACCAACTTCCCCACAAACAGTCAAAGCTTTGCAAAGAATGGGTTTAGAAGTGGTAATGTTAACAGGTGATAATAGTCTTACTGCTAATACAATTGCCCGTGAAGTGGGCATTGATAGAGTATTTGCTGAAGTACGTCCTGACCAAAAAGCTGCCACAATTCAAAGATTACAAACAGAAAGAAAAATTGTAGCGATGGTTGGAGATGGAATTAATGATGCACCAGCGTTAGCGCAAGCAGATATAGGTATCGCAATTGGGACAGGAACAGATATTGCGATCGCTGCTAGTGATATTACCCTCATTTCTGGTGATTTACAAGGGATTATCATCGCTATTCAACTCAGTCGTGCTACCATTAGAAACATTCAACAAAACCTATTTTTTGCCTTTATTTACAACGTTGTGGGAATTCCCCTTGCTGCTGGTATTCTCTTTCCTATATTTGGTTGGTTATTAAACCCAATTATCGCTGGTGCAGCAATGGCTTTTAGTTCGGTTTCTGTCGTCACAAATGCCTTACGTCTTCGTAATTTTCAACCCAACGTAATTATTTAAAGGTTGTCAAAAATGTTAAACAAAAAGACAATTATTAGTAGTCTTGCTACCTACGGAATTATGTTTAATTTAGCAACTACTACAGCCATAGCTAACCCAAATCATGCAACAGAGAAAAAACAAACAGCAAATTTTCAAACTATCGAACAACCATTATCAATTAAAACAACAGTAACATTAGGAGGTTTAGCATTAATTGGTATGCAATTATGGTGGTTTTTAATCAGGAAACCCAAATCATAAAAAATAGAAGTTTAATAAAAGTTAACTTTTAATTATTAACTTTCTAGCCAACTAGAGAGTTTATGATTAAGTAGAAGTTTTAATAGAGTGGTAAGTCAGATGATTTTAACTCAAGACAGTCTAAAACTCATTGGTGCAGTTGCAAAGGAAAGCGGTGTACCGATAAAAACCATTCGCTACTATGAAGAACTGGGTTTACTCAAAGCATCTGGAAGAACAGAAGGAGGATATAGAATATTTGCAACAGATGTTTTCATGAGATTAAAATTTATTAAACGCGCTCAAAATTTAGGGTTAACTTTATCGGAAATCAAAGAATTTTTGAATGTTCATGATGAAGGTGAATTACCTTGTGAACATATCAAAATCAAACTGCAAGACAAGTTAACAGCAATTGATGAACAAATTCAACAACTACTGATTTTAAAACAAGATTTATCACGACTACTTCAAGGATGGGAAAATATACCTGAACCCCAAACCAAAAACCAAGCAGAAACAATTTGTCCTATCATTGAAAAAGTGTGAACAATCCCATTGAAGTTTATAGGCTATTTACCTGCAATATCAGGAATTATTAAGTAAGTCGGCTCGAAAAAACCGAGGTATGTAACAAAATATAAAATCTCTGCAAGTCTATTGCATGATTGCCTTTTGCCTTGCCATAACGACAATTTTTAACGCCAACTTACTTAGTCATTAATTAAAAGTTACCTTTTGATAAGGTTTCAATTTTCTGAGTAAAGTATGTTTCTTGATGTTTGAGTTGTTGCGCTAGTTCTAAACCTTTTTGGAAAGCTGTTAATGCTTTAGCATTTTCTTTTTTTTCTAAATACAATTGTCCAATTTGATCATAAGTTTGCATCAAACCATAAAAATTGGTAGCTAGTGTTTCTGTTTCCAACAAAATCTGACTAGCTTGTAAAGCTTCATCAATTTGGTTTTGGGAACGGTAAAGCTTAATTAATTTCTGTAATGCTTCACTAGCAATAACATATTGTTGTGATTGCCATGCGGTAACATAAGCTTCTTGATATTTATTAAATGCTTCTTGCATTAAATTGGGATTTTCTTGAGCTACAGATTGATAATTTTCAGCTATAGCTATTTTTAAGGCAGGAATTTGGATCAGATTATTATCTCTAGTGTAAATTGCTGTTAACCTATTCAAGACATTTATTGCTTGTTGGGCTTGTTTTCCCTGTTTATAAATATAAGCTAATTGTTGCAAATAACCAACTTCATTTAGCTGATCACCATTTCTAGTAGCAAAATTTAACAGTTCTTGGTAAGTTGTTGCCGCTTGGGAATAATCAAACGAACTTAGATGCAATTCACCAATTTTGTTCAGGGTTTCTAATTCGGCAGTGTTGTTATTTTGTTGTTTGACTAATGTTAAAATCTGCTGATAAGCTCCCACAGCTAGTTTAGGAATACGAATATTTTGGTAAGCTCCACCAAGCGATCGCCATAATTCCACACCAGTGCTGTTATCAGTTAGCATCTGTTTTTCAATGACCTGCAACCTTTCAGTAATATATTTTAGCTGTTCACCTTCATTTTCACTCCAAGCAATCCCACCCACCCGTGATAATGCTTCAACTTCAGCCAATGTACCTAAAAAACGGCGCAGTCGTAGTTCTCGGTTCCAAATATCAAACGCAGTAGACTTATCCCCTGTTTGTAGGGTGGTTGCAGCTTCTTGAGTTAAGTTATCTAAATTGGTTTCCAACCTTTGCAATTCTTCAGTAGTTAACGGTTGTTGTTTCACTGAATCTCTAACCAGCGAATCCGGTGTGGTAATCTCCAATGGACTAGGAGGAAACTTATCCATTTGTTCTGGCTTTTGACTTGCTGCCAATGCGACAAAACTGCACAGATGCCAGAAAATAATAGTAGTCACAATAAAATTTAAGCGTTTTAACATCAACTAATCTCCTCTTCTGGTAAATTGCGGGTCAATAAAGTACAGATATTAATAGTAAATCTCTTGTGGGTTAGGCAATACATTGTGCATCTTGTCAGCTACAAGTGTACCTTATTCAAATGAAATATGCTGTATTTTAGTATTACTAACTGAGTTGTCCAATAATTCCTTGATAGCATAAGCCCCCGGATTTATCCGTGGAATCAATTCAAAATCCAAAATCCAAAATCCAAAATCCAAAATCCAAAATCCAAAATTGGCTCACCTATCCACATTGATAATTATCCCCAGCACCTACTCAATTTTATGGTCATAGTTTTGAGTCATCTTTATGAATTTTTTATTCTTGATCTTACTCATCTGCTTCAGTGGGATTTCTCATGTCCCCAGACAAAGTGATATAGTAAATGTAACTAATTAAAATTTTGTAACCATTAAAACTACAGTAAAATACTTCTGTAAACATCTAATGAATAGATATTTGCTGTTTATCCATCTTATTTATTGATCATCCCGTCCGCACAGCAAACGGATAAAGCGTCAGAACTGGTTTTTATTTTTACTATGTTTCTCAGTCAATAGGTCAATAGTTGTTATCTACGTTTTGTCAGCATGAGTAAAATAATTCCTGCCCTCAGAATCAAAAATTTTAGCTTTTATTATGACCATCAAAAAGTTATTGAAGATGTGTCAATGGAGATTCCCCAAAATAAAATTACCGCAATTGTTGGACCTAGTGGTTGTGGCAAATCTACTTTTTTGAAATCGCTAAATCGCATGAGTGAATTAGAAGAAGAAGTACGAGTTGAAGGAAAAGTAGAATTTTTCGGTCAAAATATTTATGGTCGTCGTGTCAACTTAAATCGGCTACGTCGTCAAATTACGACAATTTATGCCAGGCCAAATCTTTTTCCCATGAGCATTTATGATAATGTTGCCTATGGAGTGAAATTAATTGGATGGCATCCCAAATCAGAATTAGATGAAATTGTCGAGTTAGCTCTTAAATCAGCAGATATCTGGGAAGAAGTCAAACATAAACTACATAAATCCGCTCTAGAGTTATCTTGTGGACAACAACAAAGATTGTGTATTGCTCGTGCTTTAGCTGTTAAACCCCAAGTCCTGCTGATGGATGAACTTTGTTTGGGACTTGATCCTATTGCTACCATAAAAATTGAGGAACTGATCGAAGGTTTGCGTTCTGAATTAACAATTGTGTTTATTTCTCACAACATCCAACAAGTTTCTCGTTTATCAGATTTCACAGCTATATTTCACTACAACGAAAATCACATCGGGCAACTGCTAGAATTTGCTCCCACCAAAAAACTCATCAACCATAACCCAGATTATCGACATCGTGATTTTGCCTCTACCCGTTACCGTTAAACTGGAACTACTAACTTCCAACTCACCATCATCAAGATAGCATAAACAATAAATCTTAATGGGCGTTGAGGAGCAATCTGACAAATTTTTGCCCCTAATAAAACCCCCGGAACTGATCCTAACCAGATTGGTAAAACTAAACTCCAATCAACTGTTCCCAAAGTTAAATGTCCCAGGGAAGTAAACAGTAATAAAATTGCTGCTTGGGCAATATCTGTACCTACTAATTGACGTGCATCAAGGCGAAAAAAGCCAATTAAAACTAAAGCAAACATTGAACCAGAAGAGACACTGGTTAACCCCACAAAACAACCTAAAAATGCGCCTATCGTTATGGTGATACAACGTCCCCAATGGCTTGTGATATCCAACTTTGGCAATTCGGGTAAATCAAAATGTGGGAAAAAACTCATAAATAATAATTGTATGAGCGCCAACAATGTGACTAACAAAATCATGATCCCCAATAATCGCAACAAGATGTGATCTAAGTTATATTCTCCACTCCGTCGCATCAGGTGTAAAATTCCCACACCTAGCAACGAACCAGAAACACTACCTATTGCTAACCATTTAACAATTTCTATGTCTAGGGTTTTTTGTTGCCAATGTTTAACGCTACCTACTAACTTCATTAATGTGGCCGCTACAACATCAGAACTCACCGCTACAGCAGGTGGCACTTGAAAAACAAAAATCAACATCGGTGTAATTAGAGATGCCCCACCAATTCCAGTTAAACCAACCATGATCCCAATAAAAAAACTGCAAACTGGTAGTAATAGATAGTGCATAAATCAGTATTATTGGTTTGCTTTGTAAAGTACATAAAATTTATCACTTTACCGGATTTTGATGGTAAAAGTGATCATATTAATTGTGACAATATACCTTTTGCATCGCTTCAGGATTTTGATCTATGGTGATTTTCGCAGTCAAAAATTCTGGATCAGCAATTGTTAAGTTTTACTTTTGTTTTTGCATTTTGACTTGTTTAAAATCTCATATCACTGTATTTATAATCCTCTAGTATAAGTTTCATCAACATCTTGAAAAAAGTATAGTTTTAGGAAATTATTATAGCACTAGCCCTGATCTAGTAGTTTATTAAAGATTATTGGCTTAAGAATCTCGTCATCCTCTGAGGTTTTAATCATTTTCCTAGCACGAAAATTTTAATTTGTCTTGAATAATAAATGACTTTAATATCATCATTAATTATCCTGGACATTAGTTAATATTATTCAAATTGTAATTTTAACTGCCCTTCGGGCGAGGCAGAAGGCAGAGGGCAGAAGGCAGAAGGGACAATTTTGAATTAAGAATAAAGCCTTTTTGACTCGCCCATTTGGGTTTACGTCAAGAGCTATAATCTGCTCAAAAGAAGCAGGGGAGCAGGGAGCGGGGCGCAGGGGGGAGAGACTGGGACAAAGCTTGTACCCCGCCCCAGCCGAGCGCCCTTCCAGGGCGGGGCTT
>RDYJ01000222.1 GCA_004293145.1 Nostocales cyanobacterium
ACTCGGTACACCTGAATCGTCTAGAATCCTTTTACCTCATGCCTTTTGCATCTTGCCTGCCTACGCAAATAATTTCAGGACTCAAATATTATTCCTATAAGAGAATGTTTGTAAAGTCTATTTTGGGATCAAGATACCCCATGACCCCCTTAAAAAGGGGGAGATAAATTACTCCAAGTCCTCCTTTTTCAGGAGGATTTAGGAGGAGCAAATTTTTTGGATACCTCAGCCACAACTTTTACAACATCCTCTAACTCCTAAGTTGCACAGGCATAGCTAAATAGGTCATTTTTAAACCACCCAAAGGTGTAAAAATTACCGGAGTTAGACTTTGATTTAAGTGCATTTGAATTTCTGAAGATGGTAACTCTTTCAAGCCTTCCATTAAATATTTGACATTAAAAGCAATGTCGATATCTTCCCCAGAAATTTGTGCTGGCATTGACTCTGTACCACTACCTACATCTTGGGCTTCACAAGATAAAGTAATTTCTTGATTGGCATGATCAATGCTGACTTTGACAATATTATTTTTCTGATCAGCTAACACTGCAATTCTTTCTAAAGTGCTAATAAATTGCCGCCGTTCCAATGTTACTTGTCGTTCAAATTGACGTGGTATTAATTGCCGATAAGCGGGATATTGTCCTTCTAAAGTCCGGCTAGTTAAACGTTGATTTTGCCAAGCAAAGACAATTTGACCTTGATCGAGATATAAGGCTACAGTTTCTTCGGAAGAGCTATGAGCCAGCATCCGCTGTAATTCCCGTAATGCTCTAGCTGGTACTGTCACCTCTAGTTGTTCATTGCTTTCCAGGGGACGCTCGTTAGTAGTTTCTAACACTGCTAAACGGTGTCCATCTGTAGCCGCAAATTCTAAGGTGTCTTGTTTGACTGTTAAATGTAAACCAGTGAGAACTTGCTTAGTTTCATCTGCACTGGTAGCGAATAATGAACCTTTCAATCCTTCAATTAATGCAGCGGTAGTGATTTGAATTGCTTCCGAGCTTTCAATTACAGGCAATTCGGGAAATTCTTCTGCTCCCATTGCGCGGACTTGATACTTGCCACTTTTGGGTTTGAGGGTGACAATTATACCTTCTCCGGTGTTGTCTCCTGATTCGTCATCGAGGGTGATTTCCCCTTCTGGTAGACGGGAAGTGATATCTACAAGTAGTTTAGCAGGAAGAGCGATCGCACCTCCTTCAATTACCTCAGCCGTAAAACTGGTACGGATGCCCAAGCTGAGATCAAAGGCTGTTAAACTGACTTGGTTAGTTTCAGCATCCGCTTGTAACAGCACGTTAGCAAGTACGGGATGGGTAGGTCTTGATGGTACTGCACGACTGACGAGTGAAAGGTTGGTACTGAGATCACTCTGAGAACAAACTAATTTCATAAATCTGAAATCCAACTGGTGAAGGATAATCGTAACAAATTTTGGACTGGGGACTGTTCACAAGTCAAAAGTCAAAAGTCAAAAATCAAAAGTCAAAATTGTTACCTCTTGATTGCTGATTACTGGTTGCTATAGCTGTGGAAAAGCTGTGGAAAAACTCGCATAGTTTTCCACAGAGTAATTATACTCAATGCCAATTAATTGAAAAATCTTGAAGTTTTCCACATTTTTTTCCACAAAAGGTCATATTTTTTCCACAATTGCAGTTAATTTTAATAAATTTTTATACTTTGCTTAACATTCTAGCGTAAATGCTCAGATGTTAAAGCGATTACTTCGGCTGTTGGTTGTGGAAAACATCGGGATTGAGAATGAACATAGATCCTCCTTCTGCCTTACTTTTGATAACGGCTATTGATATGAATGCGATCGCTCAATTGTCGTAAAGTTTGAGTTAAAGTCCGGTCTGTTTCTTGTAATTGTGTAATTTTTTCACAACTATACATCACCGTTGTATGGTCTTTACCACCAAATTCCTCACCAATTCTTGGTAAACTTAATCCTGTATAATGGCGCATTAAATACATTCCTATTTGTCTAGCCCAACTAATTTCTCTGCGGCGAGAATTGCTTTTTAAATCTTCGATTGAGAGACTAAAAAAACTGGCAACTACATTTAAAATTACCTCTGGTGTAGCTTCCATTTTCTGGCTATGAGTGCCTAAAACTGGAGTGATATTTTCCACAGTCATCGGTAAACCCCAAATAGAAATATAAGCCAGCGCCCGAATTAATGCCCCTTCCAATTCTCGAATATTAGAAGTATAGTTATAAGCAATATATTCAATTACATCTCTAGGTAAACGAATATTTTCATACTCAGCTTTTTTTTGTAAAATGGCCATGCGCGTTTCTAAATCCGGTGGTTGAACATCCGCGATTAAGCCCATTGAAAACCGCGAACAAAGACGCTCTTGTAGACTAGGAATCTGATTAGGAGGACGGTCAGAAGCAATCACCACTTGCTTACCAGCCTCATGTAAAGTATTAAAAGTATGAAAAAACTCCTCTTGTGTATATTCTTTCCCTTCCAGAAATTGAATATCATCAACTAGCAAAATATCAGCCGCCCGGTAATGCTCCCGAAAACTTTGCATACTATCATTACGAATAGCAGTAATTAAATCATTAGTAAACTGCTCGGTCGAGACATAAAATATTTTAGAATCAGGATAAATCTCCCAGCGATAATTACCAATGGCCTGCATTAAATGAGTTTTACCCAAACCTACACCACCACATAAAAACAAAGGATTAAATTCTCTACCTGGATATTCTGCTACTGCTAAAGAAGCAGCATGAGCCATACGATTATTAGCACCAACCACAAATCTAGAAAAAACGTACTTAGAATTTAAGTCTGTACTTTTTTGCGGATTTTTAGTTACATTTGAAGTAATGGGATTAACTGCTGGTAACTCCCAACCAACTTCTTGTTGATCTAACTGAGAAACCTCATCACCTTGAAAAACAGTAATGTAAATTTCTACCGGAGCACCTAAAATATCTTGTACCACACGAGCAATAGTATTAATGTAATACTTCTGAAGCCAATTTCGGGCAAATAGATTAGGAGTAGAGATTACTAAGCAATTATTTTCTAGTTGCTCTGCATTAGCAGTTTTAATCCAAGTTTCAAAGGTGGGACGAGATAGTTCTAGCTGTAAACGCTCTAACACCTGACACCACAAATTATCTATGGGAATTTCCATCATTTACAACCTTTGCTGCTAATCGTCACAATATAGAAGATAAGAGCAAGCAATAATTTAACTTTAAACTGTGATTATTCTGGTGTAAACCAGGTAGCCAATATCCTACCACCTAGTGACTAACACGGAGAAAAAAGTACATGAACAAGAACAATAATCAGCATCTAGCGCCCAAAAATATGGATACCAGCTTTTTACTCCCTCACAAGAAAGCCCAAGGAAGACAGGGAATGGTCATCACCGTTTTAACAGCCGTGCTTGTTAGTGGCTGTTCTCACCTGAATAGCAGGAGTTTAGAAGCAGAAAAGAGCATGGCTCAAATTCAAAAGACTGCTGCACCCGGTGCGGTATTTGCTCCCCCTGCTATCATCCCATCCTCTGGCGATCCTAATTTTGTCGTCGGAGTAGTACAAAAAGTGGGAAATGCTGTGGTTCGGATTGACTCTGCGAAAACTGTCACAACTCAAGTACCAGATGAATTTTCCGATCCATTTTTCCGCCGTTTTTTTGGTGATAGAATCCCCCAGGAAAGGCAAAGAATAGTCAGAGGTAGTGGTTCTGGATTTATTATTAATTCTTCTGGACAAATTTTAACTAATGCTCATGTTGTAGATGGGGCAGAGCAAGTTACAGTAATACTCAAAGATGGACGAAATTTTAACGGTAAAGTATTAGGAGAAGATCCCGTTACAGATGTAGCAGTTATCCAAATTGACGCTAATAATCTACCAACTTTAGCTTTAGGTAATTCTAATACGTTACAACCAGGAGAAGCTGTAATTGCTATTGGTAATCCTTTAGGTTTAAATAATACTGTTACTTCAGGAATTCTTAGTGCTACAGATCGTTCTAGCAGTGCTATTGGTGCTAGTGATAAACGAGTGGACTATTTACAAACAGATGCGGCAATTAATCCTGGTAACTCTGGCGGACCTCTGCTCAATGCTCGTGGTGAAGTGATAGGAATGAACACAGCTATTATCCAAGGCGCTCAAGGTTTAGGCTTTGCCATTCCTATTAATACGGTGCAGAAAATTTCTCAAGAATTAATTAGCAAAGGTAGGGTAGATCATCCCTATTTGGGTGTGCAAATGGCAACCCTCACACCAGAACTCAAAGCCAGAATAATTAGTAGATTTGGCAACAGAATAAATTTAGTTGCAGATCAAGGAGTTTTGTTAGTGAAAATTATTCCTGAATCACCAGCCGACATTGGTGGACTCAGATCAGGAGATGTGATAAAAAGTATTAATAATCAATCTGTAACTAAAGTAGAGGAAGTGCAAAAATTAGTAGAAAATAGTCAAATTGATCGCCCTCTCCAAATCCAAGTAGATCGTAATGGTAGAACTATTCAACTAACAGTTACTCCTGCACCTTTGCCGCTTCGTTCTGAAAATTGATTGTTGGTTAATTTCGTGTTGATTTTGTGTTGAAGCTTTTTGAGATTTCATTTCTATCTTTTCTAGGAATCAAAATCTTGTGGGATGGG
>RDYJ01000009.1 GCA_004293145.1 Nostocales cyanobacterium
CAAGCGATGGCGACGAGGGAACAGATACCCTCAGAGGGGTAGAACGAATCAACTTTGGTAATGGTGGCTTTTATTATGTACAAACAGGAACTAGTGCTAATGAGATCCTCAACGCAGATCCTAATGTGTGGTCTTTAATCTTTGGTGGTGATGGAAATGATACCCTCAATAGTGGCGCTGGTAATGATACTCTTAATGGTGGTGATGGGAATGACACCCTCAACCCCGGTTATAGCTATGGCTCAGTTGACACAGTTGATGGAGGAGCAGGTACAGATACTCTCTTAGCTGATTACACTAGCAAAACAGATGGTGGTGGTATTCATTTAGGACACCAAAAGACAAATCATATTTGGAATCGTTCTGGTGGTCAGATTTTCGTTAATGTCTCTAATGTTGAAAACTATAACATCACTGGCACACAATATAATGACGTTTTCGAGGGACGTGCTGGTAATGACATTTTCAATGGCGGTGCAGGTGATGACATCCTGTATGGTGACACTGATAATTATATAGGTGCAACCATTTACGAGAACGGTCTTTATGGAGGAAAAGCCCAAGACCTAAACGCTGGATGGTATGATACACAACAATTAATGATTGGTAATGATTCACTATCTTCATTGCAGGTAATTCCAGGTTTTAAAGTTACACTATACGAACACTCAAGGTTTACTGGAATTAGTCACACATTTACCTCAAGTGCTGAGATGGGTTATGATTTTAACGACATAACTTCTTCAATAAGAGTTGAATATATTAACTCTAATGATACTCTAAACGGTGGTGATGGTAACGACACCCTCTATGGTGGTTATGGTAATGACATCCTAACTGGGGGACTGGGAAAAGATTATCTCACTGGCGGCTTCGGACTGCAACCAGACCGTTTTGACTACCGCAACTTAGCTGATTCCGTTTTAGGTAGCTTTGATGTGATTACTGACTTCAATGCTACTGATGATAAATTCCTTGTTTCCACTGCACGCTCAGGATTCAATAATAATGTGGGATCTGTGGCAACACTTGATACAGTCGGCATTGCAGCCAAGTTAACCACTGGTAATTTTGGTGCTAACTCTGCTGCTCAATTTACCCTTGGTGGTACTACTCGTACCTTTGTGGCTATTAATGATGGTGTAGCTGGTTTTGATGCTAATACCGATGCCATCATCGAGGTGACAGGTTTAACAGGTACTTTGGGAATTGGTAACTTTACCACTACCTTAGTGTAGATTCTGGAATCAATGAGCTAAACCAGATTGTAGAGATGTTTCATGAAACGTCTCTACATCATCCTTATCATTGAATTGTGGTATTGGTTGCCTTGAAGAGTGTATTATAAAGAAAAATCTCACTCAAGGGATATATAATTATGAATACATTAGAAAAATTAGAATTATTGAGTGAAAACTGTAGCGACAACACAGAATTAGATAGAATTATTGGACAACTTTTAAACTTAATTTTAACCCGTTATCGTCAAAAACTTGCTATTTATAACTTAGATATAGATAAATTTGAGAAAAAATATCAACTCACTTCTGAACAATTTTTAGAACAATTTAACTCAGGAAATTTAGGAGATGAAATGGATTTTTTTGAGTGGTTCGGCTTATGCGAACTACGCAAAGATATTTTACAAAAAATCCATAAATTAGAACAAGCTTTATGAAAAATGTTAGAAATGCCGATGACTATTTGGCATGGATAAAATCTGTAATTGCACTTTGTCCAGCAGTCGTAAATGTAATGATTATTCGAGAAGAATCACAAACCGATAAAGGACTATGGCGTTATCGTCTGACATTAAAAGATGGTAGCTTTTTAGAAATGTTTGAATTCTTTCAAATAGCATTAGGAAAAGTAGAAATAATTAAATATAGTTTCCATTGGCAAACTGAAAATAGAGAACTAATAAAACGTTGGGATAACGCACCCCATCATCCTGAAATTTCAACTTACCCCCATCATGTACATGATGGTGCTGAAGATTCCGTTTTTCCGTATTTATCTGTTGATATTGAAGAAATTTTAAGACAAATTTCTGAACTCATAAAATCTCAATAAGACTGTTTAATATAAATGTCCCAAGCAATAATAGAATATCAAAAATCTTTTCTGACCTTATCATTAATCTCCTGCTCACTACAACTATTATAGCAAAATTCAGATTTACTTCATCCCCTGCTAATTACCACTTTTCATGAAATCTGTCAACCGTACAAATCTATCCTTTGTTTCATTCCCTCGTTTCCAGTTCCATTCACCCCGAAAATTGGTTGCAGACAAAGGTTATTTTTTGTAAAGTTGTGTAAACCAATTTCGGCTTTAACTTCTCAAACTCAGATATATCAAGGGTCTTAATATTAAGTTTTATCAAAATTGCAAAATTGCATATAAAAACCCAATTATGAAATTTGAGAAAATTATAGCAGAAGGCTGAAAGTATTGCAAGTCTGTAAATAAATAAAAAAGATTCTCAATAAAGTTTTAAGAAATGTTAAGAGAAAATCCCGTTAAGTTAGGAATATCAAATCTAAAATCACTGCATTCATAACATAGAATTATCATTTATCTCAAAATCAGCATTTAAACGAGCAGGAATAACACTCATTAGTAAAGGTTAAGATTTGATTTTATCTACCTAAATATTCAATGATTAGTTTTACCAATTACCCATTAACATTTGGGAGCATCCCAAATGTGTAAGTTTATTGTTTTGGAATCTTGAAATTACTACCAGGCTTGATATGATTGAACCGCAAAGAACGCAAAGGACGCAAAGGTAATAGGATTTAAGAGAGTTTTTAGTATCTCTGTGTTCATTTTTTCAAAATTGGGATGCGCCCTAACAATTCAATACTGTTCGTTAAGGATTTTTGTAGGTTGGGTTAAGCGACAGTGCAACCCAACACAAGCTTATAAATGTTGGGTTTCGTTCCTCAACCCAACCTACATGATTTTATTTTTTGAGCTTAACCGAAAAGTATTGATTACCAATTACCCATTACCCATTACCAATTACCCATTACCCATTACCAATTACCCATTACCCATTACCAATTACCCATTACCAATTACCCATTACCCAAAAAAGTCATCACACATAAAAACAAAGCTTCAGTCCATTCAACCACCGCACCGTAAGTATCTCCCGTATGTCCACCCAGCTTATAGTTAAACCAAGCAGGGACTAAAAGAGCGATCGCACTTCCCCCCAAAACCATAGATATAGATAACAAGAGATTCTGGGGATTAACGACCCAAGGTAAAATACTCAAACCCAATAACAAAAACCAACTCGGTAAAATATCTGCATAAGAACGAATCGCCTCTTTATGAAACGCACCTTTACCTGTAGGTTTCAGATAAGGATATCGACAAATAGCTACTTGTTGTCCCCAACGTCCCCAGCCACAAGCCGCCATTAATACCAAATAGCGATTTTCTGGCATATCTACCAAAGCAGCAGTTTTCAGTAGTAAAATAGCTACAGCTGCCATTGCCCCAAAAGCACCGGTGGCACTATCAGCCATTACCTGTAACCGTCTTTGGGGATCACCTACGGCTAAACCATCAGCAGTATCCATTGCTCCATCTAAATGCAGACCGCCTGTAATTGCTATCCAAGTTATGACTACTAAAACAGTACGAGTTATTACTGGCACACATAAATAATTAAGTGTCGCATCTAATAAACCCAAAATTGCCCCAATCATCAAACCCATTGCTGGAGCAAAATAGGCTACTTTTTGAAAGTCTAAGCCATTAACATAAGGCAAAGGAATAGACGTATAAAATATTACTGATGCCAAAATGTGTAACAATTGCTGTTTACACAACTGCAACAGTTGATGGAAGTTTACCATAGCAAAAAAGTGGTCATTAGATACAGAATCCAAACTTACCGCCAAAAGTTCAGATGAAATCGAGTAGTTTTCATGGACGATCACCATACAAAGTTGATATTTTGGAACTGTAGGGAGTCAAAAAGCTAGGCAATTGACTTTTCAGCTGTGTTGTCACTCACCTTCCCTAAATCGCTATTGCTCTATGAGTCATCATCTACCCAACACCAGGATACCAGCCCCGTGTATTGTAAACACCGGCGTAATTGTGAATAAGCTCGACATCCGCCGACTGCTGACTGATTTAGGTCGAGTCCACTACATCTACACCCAAGACAATAAATTACTAAGCGAGGGTGACGGGGATGTGATGGAAGTATTTGTCCATTCCCAAAGGTCTACATTAGTCGCCAACAATGCTCTATATCTGAATATATATAGTTTTGACTATCTGGAATTAAAACAATCACCTCAACAGGAAACATACTTTGATTTAATCCAAGAAGAGTTTTGTCTGCGTCTGGTTCCCCTCTCTACACCTTCGCAAGAACGATGCGATCGCCATTTTCATGTCGGAGCAATAGAAGCAATGATGGATCAGGTGCTATCAGCTAGATGGGATGCAGAAATTGATGATGATTGCTCTGATTGCTTTTAACTTAAACATAATATACCCACTGGAGCGGTAGTATATAGCAGGGTCTGACCCCTAATCACTGGGTACTAGGTACTATAAATTGTAACTTAGGAAAAAGTCTTACCCAATGACTAATGACTAATGACTAATAACTAATGTCCAATTTTTCTTTTCAACTTCTAGCTACCTGTAGTCAGACAAAAGCCAGAGCAGGTGTATTTTCTACCCCTCATGGACTTGTAGAAACTCCCAGATTTATGCCTGTGGGAACACTGGCAAATGTGAAAACTATTACCCCTGCTCAACTGAAAGATACAGGGGCGCAAATGGTTTTATCTAATACCTATCATTTGCATTTGCAACCAGGAGAAGCAATTGTCTCTGCTGCTGGGGGACTGCACAAGTTCATGGGCTGGAATGGTCCGATGCTCACCGATTCCGGCGGTTTCCAAGTTTTCAGTTTAAGCGAAATGCGAAAAATTACAGAAGAAGGTGTAACTTTTCGCTCACCTCATGATGGACAAATTATTAAATTAACCCCGGAACGCTCTATAGAAATTCAAAATATTTTAGGGGCGGATGTGATCATGGCTTTTGATGAATGTCCCCCCTATCCAGCAACTCGTCAAGAGGTGGAAGCAGCCACAGACAGGACTTACCGCTGGTTAGAACGTTGTATAGTGGCACATCAACGCACTGATCAAGCATTGTTTCCCATTGTCCAGGGTGGTGTGTATTTGGATTTACGCGCCCGTGCTGCTGAAGCTTTGGCAAAATTAGATATGCCTGGATATGCCATTGGTGGGGTAAGCGTGGGTGAACCACCGGAATTAATTGCGCCAATTGTGCAAGCTACGGCATCGCTGCTACCACATAATAAGCCACGGTATTTGATGGGTGTGGGTACTTATCGAGAAATGGCGATGGCGATCGCTTCTGGAGTAGATTTATTTGATTGTGTGATTCCTACTAGATGGGCGCGACATGGAACAGCTATCGTATCGGGTGAAAGATGGAACTTAAAAAATGCTAAGTTTCGTGAAGATTTTACGCCCTTAGATGAAACTTGCCCTTGTTATGCTTGTGAAAATTTCAGTCGTGCTTACATTTCCCATTTAGTGCGATCGCAGGAAATATTAGCTTATACACTATTGAGTATTCACAACATTACCGAATTAATCCGCTTTACCCAAAGAATTCGCGAATCAATTTTAAGCGATCGCTTTGTGACAGAATTTGGCCACTGGCTGAAAGAAGAAGAGGTGACAGGTGACAGGTGACTGGGGACAGGTGACTGTGAAGAAATATCAATCCCCAATTACCAATTACCAATTACCCATTACCAAACCATGTTAATATACATTTCAAATATGAAAGATGTGTTGGATTAGGTGGATTTAAACAAAAATGGAAGCAGCACTTTTATTAGCAAAACTGCCTGAAGCTTACCAAATCTTCGACCCCTTGGTAGATGTACTCCCAGTAATTCCTGTTTTCTTCTTGTTACTTGCTTTTGTTTGGCAAGCAGCTGTTGGTTTCAGGTAAATTAATCGGGTATTAATTGTGAGGGCAGGTATTCTACACCTGTCCTATTTTTTGTGGACTTATATTCTATAGAAATTAGCATTTCTTAATATTTTGCAATAAATTCATTAAATTAAGTAAAATAATGTAACGAGCTTGACCAAAAATCAGCCAAAAGCCACACTTATCACTCAGAAAGGAATTAGCTATGGGAAACATCAAATTTGTTAAAGAGAACAAAGAAATAGTGGCGGCCGATGGTGCTAACCTCCGACTCAAAGCAGTGGAGAATGGTATTGATATTTATAAAATTTGGGGAAAAATGACAAACTGCGGTGGTGCTGGACAGTGTGCCACTTGCATTGTCGAAATAGTCGAAGGAATGGAAAACCTCTCACCACGCACTGATGTAGAAAACCGTAAATTTAAGAACAAGCCAGATAACTATCGTCTTGCTTGCCAAACTATAGTTAATGGACCCGTCAGCGTCGTTACCAAGCCCTAATTGACCAAAACATAAAATTGGGGATAACTCTGTCATCGATGATGCTATTCTAAAAATGTTGACTGAAAATCAATTTAAAGAGAGGCTATCTTGCCATGCAAGTTAATGACCTGGGGTTTGTAGCAAGCATTTTATTTGTGCTTGTTCCCGCCGTTTTTTTAATAATTCTTTACATCCAAACTGCCAGCCGAGAAGGTGGAAAAAACTAATAGTTTGGTGATTGGTGATTGCTAATTGGTGATTGGTGATTGGTGATTGGGAAAAAGCAAGAGGCAAAAGTCTCTTCCAGTCCCCAGTCTCTTCCAGTCCCCAGTCCCCAGTCCCCAGTCCCCAGTCCCCAATTCTTACTTATGCGTTTGTTCGTGCCAATAATACGGGACAGGCGGCATTAACTCTTACGTAGTCAGACAAAGAAGCACCTATAAGCCTATCTAAATCAACAAAGCTTTTAGCAATAGAAGGACGACGATCTGGAGAACCTAGCAACAACAAGTCTACATTCAATTCTTCAGCTAAACGACAAATTTCTTCGCCTGGTTTACCACTGCTAGTCACACAACGTACAGGAATACCCTGTTTCTCGGCTTCGGCTACAGCTTTTCCCAAAACTGAATCTCTCTCTGGCTTGATATCAGTTATTCCTGATAATTTACCTCCTAAATCTGTATTGATGTTACTTAGAATTAACTGACCGCCTGTAACGCCACGCAAAATAAACAGGGCTAAGTTTAAGCAATTTGTTGCTGCCTCAGAATTATCCATAGCTACCATCACACGCTTGATTCTTTTGACATAAATGTCATCTTTAACCAGCAACATGGGACGAGAAGACAACTGGAAAACATACTGGCTAACAGAGTTACTTAAAATTGATTGTAGTCGTTTAAGTCCTCTTGAACCCATGATAATCAAGTCAGCTTCTATTTCTTCAGCTACTTGACAAACCACATCTTTGGGATCACCTTGTCTCAAAATTGAAGAAACCTGGCTAGGATCTAAATCCAAAGACTGAATCGCATTAGCTAAAATCTTACCACCCTCTTCCCATTTATCGGTCATCGCAGCGGCAGTGCTTTGTGGGGGTACGACATGGAGAACGGTAACTTTTGCAGATTGGATAGATGGCATTTCTTTCAATGTCTTCATCATTTCTTCTGCGTGTCCTAGTCCAGAGACGGCCAGCAAAATTTTTTGTATCATCTTCCGTAATTGTTGTTAAGGTTTCTTGCGGTTGCGTTGCTAGTACCGAGCATCGGAACTGATGTTCTTAAGCCTAGTCAGTAAATAGGTACAAATTAACTTTAGTTATTGATTATTAGTCATGAGTTATAAGTTTTGATTCATTACAACCAAAACTCACGCTTTGAGTAAAAAACTAATAAAACTTTAAGTTTGTTTGCACTTGTTTACTTAAAATTACAACTAGGCTGTTGATAAATTAAGCATACTCTCAATTTAGCCTATTAAACTTTACGAAATATGATGTTAGTTATTATTTTTAATCTATATTAATCTTTGTTAACCAAAAATTAGTTAAGAAATACTAAAAAAGATTAAGAATTATTGTATGCACCTAAGTTGCCAGTTAGGAGTATGGCTTACACCAAGCGCCACTATTAGGGTTAGAATAACCCCATCACTTTTATAACTAGCAAATTGGGTGAGAAGTTTTCTGTTCTTCGTTAACTATTTTCATAGGTAGGGTAAACCAAAAAATTGCCCCCGAACCAATACTGCTATTGACTCCAATTTCTCCCCCATCTGCGTTCATAATTTGGCGACAAAGATACAAACCTAAACCAATCCCAGTAGAACGAGCGCGATTTCCTCTAGCATAGCGTTCAAATATTTGTCTAGATTCTTCTTCACTCATACCCATACCATTATCCTCTACTAAACAGCGAATATTTTCTCCATCTCAACTGGCTTTTAGGGTAATTTGTAATCCTGGATGGTTATGATTTCATGCATTACTGATTAAGTTTTCAAACACACGCCTACCTACTTAAATTAGTGATTGTATAGAGTCTCACAGCTTGATTTGCTTTACCTCGAACTTCGTAACTTTGACGACCTCTTCTGTTTAAATATCCCTGCTCACGAATATTTATTTCTTGATAATTTTTGTTGTCTCTAAAACGATAATCTCTAATAGGTTGAGCATGAACTTGTGAAGAAAATAACAAACTTTACCCTAATGTATTACCTATTAATAGAGAAGTCAGAAGAGAAATACTGGTGATTTTGGTTAAAGACAAAAATTGCGAACGCATACATTTAAACCTCATTTAATTCTTGGATGTCACAATCATAATTATGCCTTTAAATAAAAACCCCACCCAATTGATTGAACCAAGTGATTCATTCTATCGGGTGAGGTGTGATTCAATCTCAAAATCCTGTAATTATCAACTACGAATTTGGAAATTTTCAAACTGTATAGAACAGCCATTTCCCTCTGGTGAAGCACACATCAAACCAACACTTAAAGTTGCTGCTGAAGTCAAATAACCCAACCGCAACATTAAATATTCACTTCCATTTAAGGAATATTCCACCTCTATAGCTGTACCGCGACGATGTACCCTAATCCAAATAGAGGCAGGATTTTCTGGTAAAGGAATTACCGACCAATCTGAATAATTACGAGTAATAACTGCGCTTACTTGTTGTACACCATTCACAAATTCAATGCCACATTTTAACCAATTGTATTCATCTAAACGCACCATTAAACCAGCTTGATCATATAAATCTTGATATTTTCCCATCACTTTGACTTCAGCAATAAAATCTCCTTCAACTTGTTGATAAAAGAAGTTGCCATTATCACGAATAAAGCCATAGTGAGTTTCCCGCCAAAAATCTGTTTTTGCGCCTGATTTTAGAGTCATTACATCTTCTTTGACTTCCCAAATAGGCGGCTCATTATACCAATACATACTTAAAAATCTCCCTTGGATTATTTGGTGTTTATTTTTTAGCATCTGTAGACTTTGTTCATTAGGTTTTATGTACCAGATTTTAACTGTGTTGTCATCACTACTGGTTACTATGGGTTTACCTTATTATTTATGTTTAATTATTCTGCTGCTTGCCAAAATACATAAGGTCTAAAACCGACTAATTGCTTATTCACTATTTTGAAATAGCCGTCCCTTCCCTGTAAATTAACACTAAAATACAGTTTTTTATGGCGGAATTGGAAGCTATACATATAAAGGTTTGCTTGACCAACACAGGAAGCATATTTAGCTTCTAAAGCTGCTTCGTATTCCACAAATTTATCATTAGATTTGATCACTTTGGCGTTATTAGCAATAAATCTAGTGTCAGCAACGACAATATGATCTGCTCCTCCTTCAATACCAAATACCATCCACCATAAACCCACCGTTGTAGGGCAAGTTCCTGATTTACGTTCTACTTTTAAATTGGCACTTGGTTTATCAAAATTTTGCGCTTGTACAGCAGTTGAGGTAGTGAAGATAGTAGCCAGAGTTAAACCTGTTAATGCTGGTAATAATTTCAAGTTGATCATGGTAATTTTTCTCCTGGTAAAATTCAGAGTTTTTCTATGATCGTAATTCCACAATCAATGGTTCTTGACTAATAGCAGAAATGACTGCACCATATTGAGTTTTAGGAATAGATGCTATTTCTTTATTCATCAGAATAATATCTTTCCCAGTAATAGTTAGCCAAGCACAACCTGATAATATTTGCAGTTCGTGTACTTGTGGTGCTAATCTCAATGATTGATTATGCTCAAGAGTTAAGAGTTGGGGAAATGAAATATTGTACTGATTTACCAACATATTAATTATCCTTTTTCTATGTGAACTACATTTAAACTATCTATTGATTAATAGCCGTTGGTTTATTTGTTCTGCCCAATCTTGGTTATCATCAATAGTAATAATTACCCGTTGCCAAGGTTCATCTGTGAGTTCTAGAGTTAAATAATTTTGGTTTTTATTTACATACCAAAATTCTTTGATGTGGTGATTGTAAAATGTTCCTGCTTTGATAACTCCGGGTATAGCAATACCAGGACTACGAATTTCCAAGCAACTACTAACGGGTTTTTCTGTGGAAACTGAGCGAATATGATTGATGGGAATAATCATAGTTTTGTGTGTATTTACTGCTAAAACTTGCTCACACAATTCCCATTCAATTTGTAAATTATTTTGAACTACAAAGCTGATATTCATAAATTTGCTCCTGAAGATTTCAAAACTGTAAATTTAGTAATGATTAGTAGGAATAATTTCCGCCACTTCCTTTTATGGTTTTCTGCCTTGCTCATGTATTAATAGTAAAGCTGGACATGAAGTGGTAACTTCCAGCAATAGACTCACCCAATCGGGTGAATCGGTTGAGTGAGTACAAAAACCCTATGGAGGGAAGTACAGAATTGATGGGTTATGAGATGGTGATATAAGTCAGTGAAATTACAGTCTTCTAGGGAGCAAGGTGAAATGTATTATTAAGCAATTATCAACCTATCAATCAAGTGTCCATGTCTAGGAAATCCAGTTCTGTTGTTTCCTTCTGTCAGCAACATGATCGAAAAATTAATTACATCTCGACGCTGAGGAGCAAAAATATGGCAAACCAACTGAATAACTTCATTAATTGGGTTCTTAAAGTCACAAAAAATGGTGAATATACTGGGTAATTGGCGATAGAGTTATTAGATCAAGCTTGGATGGCACAAAAGTTAGTTAGGATCTGCTATCAAAATTATCAGTATATATTGAATTTAGCGATCGCCATTGACTATGAATAATATCCAAGTTAACATCATTTCCAGCAAACCTATCATGAAAAATATCTCTATCATTTTGCCATTCAGGATATTTTTTACTCGTTACCTCAGCACACTAAGAAGAATTTCACAACCTGCCAATGTTTCCCAAGAGTTTTTGAACTGGCGACATCATTTACTGATGAGTCGTCTACCTTGGTTGATTTGGATAACATTAATTGCATTATTAACTATTATTCTTCTGACTCTGCTTTTAACTATTCCTAGCCTCAATGCTTCGGGAGACCCCAAACTAGTAGTTCACCCAGAACAATTATATAAATACGTACAATTCTCCCTCACTCAAATTTTAGGAATCATTTTATGTATGGTTTTGCTCAAACATCCTCAAATTCATCGTCATTCACAAAGTCTATTTTTATTAATATCTTCTTGTTTGTTGCTCTTACCACAAATTATTGCAACTCTCTATGGAGAAGCACAATTTGACCCACTGGCTTGGATTTTATTTTATGCAATTCAAGCAATTTTGATCCCTGTTAACTGGCGGTTGCATTTACTATCACAGATCATTGTTATTGGTTATTTTATCTTAGTAAGACTTTTAGGATTGAGAGATCCAGATGTTACCTTGAATGCTGGTTATTGGGTAGCAGGATTTTATACATTTTTGATTTGCGCCGTAGCAGATTTAGGGGTATTTCTCTACGAAAGTGCATTAAAACGAGAATTTGATTTACGTCAACAACTGCGAGTATTTCTTCATGCAGTGTCCCATGATTTACGCAATCCCGTTTTAGGGATAGTGATGACCTTAAAAAGTTTTATGAATTCATCGGGTGCAGATGCCAAGATTCCCCAACAACTACTAGAACAATTAATTGCTGGAGGCGAACGCCAAGTTGAACTGATCAATACTTTACTAGAAACTCATTCTACAGAAATTCATGGGATTAATCTTCACTCTCAACCTATTGAAATCAAGAGGTTATTAAATTCAGTTTTAACAGATTTTCAACCATTTTTCAAAAAAGCAAATACCACTATTTTTCAGGAAATATCTCCTAACATACCTCTAATAAATGCAGATTCTCTCCAGCTACGCCGAGTTTATGAAAACCTGATTTCTAATGCGCTGAAATATAATCGGCCCGGCTTACATTTAACTTTTAATATAGAAGTAATTGCATCAAAATCAACAAGAAAAAGCTCTTATTTGCGTTGTACTGTTAGTGATAACGGTGTAGGTATGACTCAACAGCAATGCGATAATTTATTTAATCTTTATACCAGTGGACCAAATTGCCGTCAATCCTTAAGCCTGGGTTTAGGACTCTATATGTGTCGATTAATCATTACTGCACACGCAGGGGAGATTGGTGTGATTAGTAATTGTGGTACTGGTTCAACCTTTTGGTTTACCCTGCCCATACAATAATTCCTACTTTATGCCATGATAAATCCGTGGAACTATTAGTAATGATTATGGAGATTGAAGCTCAACCATCTTCTCCCGTGCGGATTTTAATTGTCGAAGATGACCCGATGATGCAAATTGGGTTACAACATATACTATCGACTCATTCTCAATTAGAAATTGTTGGTATAGCAGAAGATGGGTATGTGGGTGTGGAGTCCGCGCTTTCCCTACAACCTGATGTAGTAATTATGGATGTGGGGATGCCTCATATTGATGGTATTACAGCTACACAACAAATTAAGCAATCCCATCCTGATATGAAGATCATCATGCTTACCTCTCACACCTCACAAACAGAGGTAATTGCCGCCCTCTCCAGCGGTGCAGATGGTTATTGTGTCAAAGGAACAAGTGCAGATCAATTAGTTAAGGCTATTGATATCGTCTACCAAGGGGCTACTTACTTAGATGCTCAAATAGCTCAAACTGTAATTAATCAACTTAAACCCGCTGTACCAGGAGCAAAGTCTACCCCATCTATTCCCCCCGCAACTTTGTCAAATCGGGAAATGGAAGTGCTGCGCTTTATTGTGGAAGGTTATAGTAATCCAGAAATTGCTAAAGCTTTATACCTAAGTGAACACACAATCAAAACCCATGTGCGGGGAATTATGAATAAGTTACTGGTAAATGATCGAGTACAAGCAGCAGTGGTAGCTTTACGCTCTGGATTAGTTTAGCGTTACCAAGGATTACCAACCATTGTAAATGCAGCCCAATAATAAGGATGAGATAAAGATTCATCAGATTGTGGAACACTTTGAGCCGGTAAAACTAAACCACCAACTTCCTCTAAACCTTGTAACTTCCCATTCTTTAAATAAATCTGTCCTTTTGCCATAGCCACTTGAGCTTGTCTGAGAGCTTCTGCACGAATAGGAGCAGTTTTCAAACTCTCATAAAATTTAGTCATCAGTGCGGCTGTCCCAGTATCACCAACAGCCCACAAACTAGCGACACTGGTTTTTACCCCTGCCAGTACCGCTAAACCAGCAAAGCCAATTTCTGCTTCTTTATTGCCCAAAGCACTTCTACAAGCACTTAATACCAACATTTCAACTTGGGGATTATTTAAACCTAATTCTCGAATCTGGTTCAAACGTAGTTTATTTTCCCACAGTTGAATATAAGAATTGTCTACAGAACCACTGAGAAAATCAGCATGAGTCGCTAAATGAATAATCCCAAAAGGTTGTTGACGACGGAGAGATTTAAGATTTTCTAAAGTCGCTTGTTGGTTTAACAATAATTTACCAGACCAGAGTTTATTCACCAGCGTGGTTAACTCCACGGGTACTGCTGGTAAAGGTTCTTGTCCTTGGGTACTCAGAGAAACACCCATTGCCAAAACTTGAGATTGTTTGATGTCCGTATAGAGCGTATTAGTTAAACTCAGACTAGGCATTAAACCAATACTGTATTTTTCCACTAAAAACTCTTTACCATCATGAAGCGCAGCTATGGGAGTGGAACGTAAACCCACATCTGGCAAGAAAACCAAATTTTTAATTTCTTGCCTTTGTAAATCAGCCTCTATCGGTTTAATAATCCAACTATAGAGTTTTTGAGCAGGTTGCAAGTAACTTTTGCGAGTGCGGAATTGGGGTCCAGAAATTTGATCACGGAATTCTCTAGCTACTTTGAGAACTTCAGCTTTTGTGATATCTGGAATGCGTTTACGGATGGGTGATCCTGTGCCAGTGACGACAATAACTTCTAGTTGGTCAGTATCTTCCTCAGTGATCGTTTTTAACTGTGGGTTAGATTTATTTGCCCCTGATAGTGACTGTGGTGAAATTTCTACAGGCACAAAACTGAGGTAGATAAATGCAGGTTTCACACCTGTTGCTGCTTCAATTTGGCGGGCAATATCACCAGCTTCATCAGTATTTTTACTGCCTGGATTAGAGATACCTAAGCCACTAGCAATACTATCCGTGAATTTATCTTCAGGAGTGGGATGAGGATCAAGAGGGGGATTATTCTTGGTAGGAGGGGATGGGGTTTCAACTGGTGGTACTGAGCAGGTTGCACCTATACAGGGTGGAGGTGTTGTTGGTGTGTTAACATTAACCGCTACAGTTCCAGGTGCTGAAAATGAAACGCGATCGCTTGATTTAACTGTAAACGCATTAATTGAGCCTGTTGTATCCGTTGGTGGTGTGTAGTTTAGAGTCTCACCTGAAGTGATGGTGTCTCCCGCAACTAACACCTTATTACCTCTTCTCAGAGTACCAGCCAGAATAGAATCAATTTCTATAGTTGTGTTATCAGCATTGACATCACCCGTAATGGCATTAAACGTAAAAGTTACTGGCTGATTTGCTTCAACAATCAATGATATTGGTGAGGTTGCCGTTATCGTGGGAGGTGTGTTGACTGAAGTGATAGTAATTCCTGCAGGAGTTCCACTTGCATCACCACCATTCGGTAAAACAAAGAAGCTATTGACAGAAAATGCTGGAGTAATAGCAGTATCACCCGTATTTAATGCCCCCAATGTACCGTTAATGGTGCTATCACCAACAGTAAAAGGGTCGTTATTAGAACCACCATCATGCTGAATCTTGATAGTGCCTCCTGCACCGGAAATAGGCGTAATATCAATAGTTAAAGGAACGCTATCAATAATTCCGAATGAAAACCCATCTGTAGCGATCGTATTGTTAGTGGGAATAGATAAACCATCTATATTTAAAGTTATGGTTCCTGTTCCTTGAACTATGCCATTAGTCAATACCTCGACATCACCACCTTTAACAGTATCAAGGATATTGGCAGTGGCAGCTTGAGTATTAATGGTCTTAAAATTAATTTGACTACCGAAACTGTTGCTAGTTTTGAGAGAAACGTTACCACCTGAAGTTGAATTTCCTGAAACACCAGTATTGGAATTATTAATTGCTGAAGTATTAATATCACCTACACTAATATTATTAGTTGCATTCAGGTTAACTGCACCACCGTCAATGTTAGTAATTGATCTACCATTATTGATTCCTGTGGTATCGAGATTACCAAGAGAGAGAATGCTGCCAGAAATATCAATTAAACCTCCTCCTGTCTGAATTGTGTTTCCTGTAACTTGTGCATTACCTGTTACTCGTACATCACCACCATTTGTTATTCTGCTCACCAAAGCTTGAGTACTAATATTGTTAAAATTAATGGTACTACTGGTGCTATTAGTACCTATAGTAACATTGCCGCCTTCAGCAAATGCACGACCTTCTCCTCCTAGTACGGAAGTACCAGAAGCATCAATATCACCACCAACCTTAATATTATTTTGAGCAGTTAAGTTAACAGCACCAGCTGTAGCTGTTAAACTTCCTCCTCCACTTTTACCAACAGATGAGTTAATGCTTCCTGTATTAATACTGCCTTGACTCGTTGTTATGTTCACAATACCGCCAGTATTTAGAAAGCCATTATCAGCAGAAGTATTAATGTCATTAGTGTTAATATCACCCACAGCACTCAAGTCAACATTTCCAGCTTGACCATCCAAGAGATTACTGATGCTAGTGTTTAGATTTCCTAGTTTAGTAATAGCGCCATTGTTGCTCGTAACTGTAATATTACCTGCACCATAACCTTTACCACTGGCAATGATATCAGCCGCAGAAATGTTACCAGGAGCAGATAAATTTACATTACCGCTATTTCCAAAGTCTCTTGTTGCGTCAAGATTTCCCAGAGATAAACTCGCACCGGAAATACTTATGTCTCCCCCAGTAGTCCTGATAGTATTACTGGTATTAGCAAAGTTGACAGCACCATTGGTAGAAGTCAAACTGAAACTGCCACTACTACCTAAGTCTAATGTAGCTATACCAGCAGCAGTAGTTACTCCTGGTGTATTACCTGTGATGGCATTGATGGTAATATCTCCTGTAGCCTGTAAATCAATATTTGCACCAGATCCTAAATTTGCTAACGCTCCCCAAGAAATTGTGTTAGCTCCATTATCTGCATCTCCAGAGGCTATAATCCCACTAAATGAAGTATCAAATGTCCCTGAATTTAAGGGAGCATCAATAATGGTTAAGGTGGTGGGATCTAATAATAAAGTTCCTTTTATGCCATTAACGGCTGTAGTATCTACTTGTCCATTGAAGGTAAGATAATTTTTCCCTGATATTTCTACAAAACCGCCATTACCAGCATTTGCACCGCCACGTGCAGTAATCTGCCCGAAAAACTTTGTACTATCATTAGCCCAAATAATCGCTTTACCACCATTACCGTTGATATTGCTATCGACTGAGATAACTGAATTGGTATTAATATATGTATTAGTAGCCTTGGGTACATTTCCCTTACCTTGGAAATCTCCCCCAACTAGCACCTCACCACCGCCATTATTACCTTCAGCGTTGATGTTGGCGTTGACTAAACCTACTTGTTCACCCAGAATATTTACTTTACCTCCAGTATTTCCAGATACATCAATATTTCCAGAAACGATGGTTGTACCAGGGGTGCTAGGAAGTTTAACATCAGAACCTGTGACTTGAACTGTACCATCAGAATTGGCTGTTAAGCCTGTATTCCCAACTGTGAGCAATTCCGGCAGAGATGCAATTGACAAAGAAGGGTTATTTGGTTGATTTTGTCCAGAAAATGGTTGAAATTCTAAACTTAGCAAATTTCCTGGTTGACTCAAACGCACCAAATTTTCTCCTGGTACAGATGTAACTGAAATCTGTCCTCCTGGTGCTGAAAGTGTCCCAGTATTGGCGACTGTACCAGCCAATAAGTTTAAACTCTGTCCTGTACCTACTGCCAAATTACCAGCATTGATAATTGATCCTTCTTGACTCATGGTAAAGGCAAAGCCGTCAGGATTTCCCACTAAAGCAGCGTAATCATTTGTACCAAAAGCATTAAACCAATTATTACTAAAACCTATGCCGTTAGCGGTTGTGGCTGTGAAAGCACCAGTAATATTTAAACTGGCATTATTACCAAAAACAAAGCCGGCTGGGTTCATGAGGTAGAGGTTAGCATTACCACCTGTTACCTGTATTAAGCCGTTGATAATGGAAGCATTACCACCTGTAATTCTACCAAGAATATTTTGCAGGTTGGGGTTAGCTAGAAAATTGGCTATTTGTCCCTGTGACAAGCCAAACTCTTGAAAGCTATGAAAGAGGTTAGCACCAGATGTTGTCCCGCCATTAATATTGATGGTGTTGCCGTTGGGTGTAACAATTGTACCTGTACCGTCGGCGTTGGGAACTATCTGCGCGTTGGCTAATCCTGTACTCATGACTCCCATCAAGGGGATGATGTAAGGGGTTAAACGCCAACAGACAGCTTTAATTGTTTTAGTTGCACTATTGACAAAATCTTGCCAAGTTTTTTTGCGTCTGAGTATAAATTGATTTGTAGATAGGTCTAGATCAATTTGATATTTGTCACTTAGTCCCCGACGTTGTAAGGCTTGGGCTATGACTTTTTGGGAAGATAACAGGGTTTGTTTTCTATAAACCAGGGAAGTATTTTCACTGTGTTGGCGATAGTAGTAGAGTGGTTTTTGTACACGCCCTACTTTAGTGATTTCTGAAAGACGTAAACAGATATCATAGTCATCTGCATAATCTGGTGAACCTTCCACCCCGTTAATTTGCTGATATACTGAACGACGAATCAGGCGAAATTGAAAGGTCATGAAATCTACTAACAGACGTTGTGGAGAGTAGGGAATGTGACAACGCTGACCGTAGTTAAGAAATTTCCCGTCTTTGTCGATGTCTATATAATCAGTGTAAACAAAGCCTATTTCTGGGTTACGGTTGAGGATGGCAGCGGTTTCTGCTAAAGCTGTAGGGGCGAGGATGTCATCACTATCGACATAACCAAAATATGCACCTGTAGTTTGAGAAAAGGCATTTTGTCGAGATGCGGCTATTCCCTGATGTGTTGCCGCTACTACCCTAACTCTACTATCTTTTTGGGCATATTCATGAGCAATTTTTACTGATTTATCCGTAGAACCATCATCCCAAACCAATAATTCTAAATTTTGCCATGTTTGGTTGAGAATACTATTAATCGCACTCCCAAGATAAGATTCTCGGTTGTAATTGATGATGACAATGGATATCAATGATGACATCGAATCTACTCCGAAGTTTTTGCTCTGATCAGAATATAATGCTAGAAATATCACTTAGCCACAACTCTGGTGAAATATTTTTCCAAGTTAATAATTTTTATTTACGCGTCTTTTAAGCTTCTAATCTCAGATAAATAAAGTTATGCGGAATAATCACAGTCTCAAATTCCAGTGTATTTCACTGTTTATTTATGTAATCTCGATTTTAAGCATAAATCCTATCAAGGCTAATGCTAATAGTGGTGAATTCTTTAACCCTCATTCCCATTGGCTTGCTGATTATTCTCCACCTGTAATCGTACAAATACCAGATATTAAACCCACAGAATCAGCACCTGTACAACTAGCACCACAAGAGGAAAAACTGGAGCGTATTTATGTCCGTCAAATTCAGGTGATTGGTAGTACAGTTTTTAATGAAAATGAATTAAATGCAGTTGTTCAATCGTTTATAAATAAGGAATTAACTGAAGAAGATATCAGAAAAGCAGCAGATGCTGTCACCCAACTTTACCTAAATGAAAATTACCTCAATTCCAGAGCAATTCCTGTGACTCAAGAAGCTAATAATCCTCAAACTGGAGTAGTATCAATTCAGGTAATTGAAGGACGTTTAGCAGAAATTGAAATCACAGGAACAAAGCGATTAAATCAAAATTTTATTCGGAATCGGATTAACTTGGCTGCTGGTGTTCCTTTAAATGTAATTAAATTAGAAGAACAATTAAGATTATTGCGACTTCATCCCTTATTAAATAATGTAGAAGCTAGTCTACGTCCATCTGGTCAAGTTGGACAAAGTAATCTGATAGTTAGAGTCCAAGAAGCAAAATCTTTTGAATTTGGTGTCAGTGCAGATAACTATTCACCTCCTAGCGTTGGTTCAGAAAGATTGGGTATTCAACTGCTGGAAAGGAATTTAACAGGGATAGGAGATGAATTAGCCGGTTCTTATTATCGTTCAGTCACAGGTGGTACTGATATCTTTGATTTTAGGTATCAGATTCCTGTTAATGCTATGGATGGGAAAGTACAGATAAGAGTAGCACCAAATCGTAGTGAAATCACAGATTCAAAATTTAAAGATTTAGGAATTAGAGCAGAACAAGATGTATATGAAATTAATTATCGTCAACCTTTAGTAAGAACTCCCAGAGAAGAAATAGCTTTGTCTCTAGGATTTACTTATCAAGATGGTCAAACATTTATTTTTGATCAACTTCCGACACCTTTTGGTATTGGTCCTGATGAAAATGGTGTCAGTCGTACCAGTGTGGTTAAATTTGCTCAAGATTATGTGAGACGAGATCCTCAAGGTGCTTGGTCAATGCGATCGCAATTTAATTTTGGCACTGGTTTATTTGATGCTACAACTAATAATAATCCTATTCCTGATGGTCGTTTTTTTAGTTGGTTAGGTCAATTAGAACGAGTACAAAAACTCAGTGATAGTCACTTATTAATTGTGCAAGCAGACTTACAACTCACACCAGATAGTCTCTTACCTTCTCAACAATTTATTATTGGTGGTGGTCAATCTGTGAGGGGATATAGACAAAATGCTCGTTCTGGCGATAATGGATTTCGTGTAGCCATAGAAGATAGGATCACAGTACAACGTAACGCATCTGGATTACCCACAATTCAAGTTGTCCCATTTACTAATCTAGGCGCAGTTTGGAACAAATCTGATAATCCTAATAATTTACCTAATCAAACATTTTTAGCTAGTGCAGGTTTAGGATTATTATGGAATCAAGCTTTAGGAATTGATAATTTAACCATGCGACTTGATTATGGTATACCCTTCATTGATTTAAATGACCGGGGTAATAATGCTCAAGATGATGGTTTTTATTTTAGTCTCCGTTATCAACCATAAAAGAAGGAGTCAGGAGTTCAAGGAGTCAGAAGTCAGAATTATTTTTTCTCCCAATCTCCCAATCTCCCAATCTCCCAACCTCTTAATTTTACACAGCAGCCAACAACCCATTATGCTTGAGTAAAGCAGTGGTACTGGGTTCACGACCCCGGAAAGCTTGAAACACTTCCATTGGGTGCATACTACCACCCATAGCTAACACCGTATCTCGGTAGCGCCTACCAGTATCGTGAATTGCTGCTTCATCTTCTAGCCCAGCTTCTTCAAAAGCAGCAAAAGCATCAGCACTAAGAACTTCAGCCCATTTATAGCTATAGTAGCCAGCAGCATAACCACCTTCAAAAATGTGACCGAAAGCACATAAAAAGGCATCTTCGGGTAATGGTGCTAAAACTGTAGTAGTTTTAGCAATGCGTTGACGTACATCTACGGCAGTCTCATCACTACCAGGACGATAGCGGTAATGTAATTCTAAGTCCACACTGCTAAGGTGAATTTGCCGCAACATCGCTGAACCACTCATGTAATTACGAGATGCTAACAGCTTTTGATAGTAATGTTCTGGTAGTGCTTCACCTGTTTGATAGTGTTTAGCCATACCAAACAAAGTAGGACGGTCATAACACCAGTTTTCCATAAACTGGCTAGGTAATTCCACGGCATCCCATTCAACATTGTTAATACCTGCTGCTCCGGTATAGTCAACCTTGGTGAGCATATGATGTAAACCATGTCCAAACTCGTGGAATAAAGTTTCTACTTCATCAAAAGTCATTAAACTGGGCTTATCATCTATCGGGGGAGTTTGGTTGCAAATTAAATAAGCCACAGGTAGACGGATAGTAGTGACACCATTTTCTGCAATTTTGCGGCGATGAATACAAGCATCCATCCAAGCACCACCCCGTTTTTCCGCAGGACGACTGTAGGGGTCTAGATAAAAGTAAGCGATCGCATTACCACATTTATCAGAGATTTTAAAATAACGGACATCCTCATGCCAAACAGGGGCTTGACCATCCGCCGGTGTCACATTCACACCAAACAGTCGTTTAATTAGCCCAAATAACCCATCTAGCACCTGGGGAAGAGGGAAATAAGGACGTAATTCCTCCTCCGTAAAAGCAAATTTTATTTCTCTTTGCCGTTCAGCCCAAAAGCTGATATCCCAATGTTGTAAATTCTCTGCTTCTGCTGCACCCTGAGATTGAGCAAATTCCTTGAGTGCTTCTAAGTCTTTCACCGCAGCTTGATAACTGGCTTGGCGTAGTTCTTCTAACAGCTTTTCCACTGCTGGTACATTCTTGGCCATTTTACTGGCTAAACTAAGTTCGGCAAAATTCTCAAACCCAAGTAACTCGGCTAGTTCTTGTCGCAACTCTAAAATACTTTCAATTAAAGGGTTGTTATTTAATTCCCCAGAAGAAGCACGGGTGATATAAGCTTTGTATAATTTTTCCCGTAAATCTCGCCGGGTGCTGTGCTGCATAAAGGGAAAATAACTAGGAAAATCCAAAGTAATATGCCAAGGTCCATTTTCAGGAGTAGCATATTCTTCCCCAGCAATGCGAGCAGCTTGGGCGGCTAAACTCAATAAACTACTGGGTAAACCCTCAATTTCTGCTGGAGTGGTGAGAATTAAACTAAAAGCTGTAGTCGCATCCAGAAGGTGATTAGAAAATTGGGTAGCCAATTCTGCTAACTGCATCTGAATAGCATTAAAACGCTCTCGTGCTTTTCCTTCTAAACCCACACCAGATAATTTTGCATCTCGAATAGCTGCTTCAACAATACGCTGTTGAGCGGGACTTAAAACTTCCCAACTATCACTAGCGCGGAGTGATTTAAAAGCTTTATATATAGGCTTGCTTTGACCAAGAGTGTTAATAAACTGAACTACTTGTGGCTGAACCTTTTGATAGGCTATACGTAATTCCGGGCTATTTTTAACACCCATTAAATGGTTCAATATACCCCAACTCCAATACAACCTTTCTGTCAAATTTTCTAGGGGTTCGACTAAACCACTCCAGGTTGGTTGTACATTAGCTTCTAATATAGCTAGTTGTTTCTGCAATTCTATTAACAGATGCTTGAAGGCTGGTTCTACTTGATCTGGTGTAATATCTGCAAATGGAGGTAGTCCAACACCTTGGAGTAGGGAATTTTGAGAAATAGTAGCAGTTGCACTCATGGGTTTATGTTAGTAGCCAATAAATAGGCAGAACAACAATGACTTTTATTTATATAACTAATAATGTAACGCGACTGCACAATTTAACCTTGCTAGAATGGCATTCTTATGAACTCGTGAAAATCAGCCAGAAAGCATAAGCCAAATTTTCGCAGTAAGAGATAAGAACCGACTGGATTTTGATTGGTTTTCCAGGGATAATTTACCATAATCAGTGTTCTAGTATTTACAGCGTCATGAAAATTTTTCTTTCTGTTCTGTTTGCACCTGTGGTTGTATTCCTTACTTCTACAGACATACTAGCAGCTATTAGAACCAAAACTATCGAGTACAAACAAGGTAACACAGTTCTAGAAGGATATATAGCCTATGATGATGCCATTAAGGGTAAGCGTCCAGGTGTGTTAGTGGTTCATGAATGGAATGGGTTACAGTCTTATGCGAAACAACGGACTGAGCAGTTAGCAAAACTTGGTTATGTTGCTTTTGCAGCTGATATCTATGGTAAGGGTGTAAGACCGAAAAATGCCCAGGAGTCAGGAGTGCAAGCGAAAATTTATCGTGATGATCGCAAATTATTACGCGCTCGCGCTCATGCCGGGCTGAAAGTTTTACAAAACTATAAACTTACTGATGCTAAACGCATTGCTGCCATTGGTTACTGCTTCGGTGGTGGTACGGTTTTAGAATTAGCTCGCAGCGGTGCAAATATTGCTGGTGTAGTTAGTTATCATGGCAACCTCGATACCCCCAACCCTGAAGATGCCAAAAACATCAAATCCAAGGTCTTAGTTTTACATGGTGCCGATGATCCGTTTGTGCCACAGGAACAACTTCAAGGCTTTGAAAATGAAATGCGCCAAGCTAAAGTAGATTGGCAATTAATTTCCTATGGTGGGGCGGTTCATGCTTTCACTAACCCAGTCTATAAAGGTGAGATCAAAGGCGCACTTTATAACAAAGCAGCAGATCAACGCTCTTGGCAAGCTATGAGACAATTTTTTGCGGAAATCTTTCGCTAAACATCTTTAACTCCCACAAACCCGGTTTCCATAACTACCGGGTTTTGCGGCAATTTCTAGAGCGATGGCTGAGTAAAACAGCTTCATTTTCACAAAACTAAGGTCGTGAAATACCCATGACGCGCCATTTTTCCCGACTCAGAAACAAACCAATATTATTAGTATTAGTACAAGTTAGTCCAGTTTTCTGGGAAACGCATTTAAACCCGCCATTATTCCAAGTTTGGCCGTAAGCAAGAACAGATTTATTCGGATCAGCGATGGTATCACTAATGCAGAGAATTTCCGGTTTACTCGTCGCGGGTAATAAAAAACCATCTCCCCATTCAAATTCACAATATCCAGGATAGGGTTGAGGAGGTTTAGGTTTCAGAGAACTAGAAATTTCACAGCGTAAACTGTTGGTATTATTATCTTCTCCTTCTATTAGCTCACAGAAAATATTACCACTAGGGGTCTTAAATCCTTTCGGTGCAGCAATACTTACCTGTGGTATTGATAAACTCACTACTGAAGTCGTAGCTACCAGCAAAACTATTTGCTCAATTTGTTTATACATAATTTAACTTAAATAAACTTTGGTAGACATAGTTACTTTAGTTGTCCATCCTCATCAAAGCATAATTATTGAAGATTGTATAGTGACGGTAAAAATTCATTTTCTAGTTGTAACTAATAAATCTTTCATCTCACCGCCAAAAGGCTAAAATCATTTCTAACGGGACTTAGACTAAAAAACGTAATACCCAATACCCAGATCCCCGATTTCTTGAAGAGGTCGGGGATCTATATCCTCAGACCACAGACAAATTTAGAATTGCTTATGTCTAACTTACCACCACTCAACACAGAAACAATTTGGGCTATTATCAACGATACAATTGATGATACTACTGTTAACCAATTGGTATGGTATCACTTAGGCTATCGGTATGACTCTGTAACGGAAACATGGGATACCAGTCAAGTAGCACCAGAATGGCATTCTGAATATCCACAACCAACAAATTTTCTGGAGTCTCGCCCTGCGACAATGAAATTAACTCGTTCTATTCCCCAAGAGAATAAACAACTACTCAAACAAAAACTAGGTTTCAAAGGTTACAAAATTGGTGAATTTGGACCACGGCAAACTCGCAGAGCAACAGCAGCAAATTGGTTATTAAGTTATATGATGATCACCACGGGAAAAATCGAGTAATCGGAAATAGCAGATATACGGCACTAATACTATAATAATACTTATTATATATTTTTACCAAATATCTGCTTTTTTATAGAGTAACAATTTATGATTTGAATATAGTCAGAAAATGTAGAGGATTGATGAATATTAATTAGTGATTAGTCAAATCCAATCAAATTAAGTAAATGCTCCCATCAATCACCCAATTTTAGGGAAATTATCAGTAAATGTCTTGTTTTTTTTCTTAAATATGTGTATAGTATTCGTTTACACAATTAAAAGTATTACACAAGAGATTTTCACCATGATCAACAAATTAATTAACACGAACATTAAGAGTTCGCACGTTTTATTGACTCCTAATCAAGTCAAAGAAAAACTACCTTTAACTAAGTCTGCGGAACACACAATTTTGAAATTTAGACAGGAACTAGAACAGATTCTTGATTTTCAAGATCACAGGAAATTCATTGTGGTTGGTCCCTGTTCGATTCATGACCCTAAAGCAGCGATGGAATATGCGGAAAAATTAAAAGTTCTCGCAGAGAAAGTACATGATAAATTGCTGTTAATCATGCGGGTTTATTTTGAAAAACCGAGAACTACGGTCGGCTGGAAAGGATTAATTAATGATCCAGATATGGATGATTCTTTCCATGTCGAACGGGGAATTTTAATCGCCCGTAGTCTGTTATTAAAACTGGCAGAATTTGGATTACCTACAGCAACAGAAGCACTTGATCCCATCATTCCTCAATATATTAGTGAATTGGTTTCTTGGTCAGCAATTGGAGCGAGAACCACTGAATCACAAACTCACCGAGAAATGGCTAGTGGTCTTTCTATGCCGGTAGGTTTTAAAAACGGTACAGATGGTAATATTAATGTGGCTTTGAATGCTCTGAGATCAGCTAAAACCCCACATAATTTTTTGGGAATTAATCAAAAAGGACAGGTGAGCGTATTTCAAACTAGAGGTAATCCTCATGGTCATGTAATCTTACGGGGTGGTCATACACCTAACTTTGATCCCGAAAATGTTAGATTTGTAGAAGAACAATTAAAAGCCGCAGATTTACCACCAAGAATAGTAATTGATTGTAGTCATGGTAATACAAATAAAGACTACAAATTACAACCCGTTGTTTTAGAAAATGTGATTCAGCAAATTGTTGATGGAAATACTTCCATCGTAGGAATGATGTTAGAGTCAAATTTATATGCAGGTAATCAACCGATTATTGGTAAACGAGAAGAATTACAATATGGTGTTTCGGTGACAGATAAATGTATTGCTTGGGAGGAAACAGAAAAAATTATTTTGGCAGCTCACGCCAAACTCAAGTAAATTCCATAGGACTTACGCACGATGTGACCGAAAACCTAATTATTGCGTGGGGGTAATTCATTAATTACTCCTACTTTCGTTATGTTTTGCCTATCAGATTAGGACATTATTGATCCTTAAACCTAATCATAGCAGGGGTTTCAGTCTTGCCTCTTGCCTTCTGCTATATTATAGGATCTCAAATCTCAAATCTCAAATCTCAAATTAGAGTCTTGGGAAAGAACTATTTTTAATCTTGAACGTGAAGCTAAAAATTACTGTGACAGAATTGGTTGTTGCATTTAAATCCCAGCAAATTAGTATTATTTTATACTGGTTTGTCAATAACCTAGATGACAAGGACATCCGAATCTACCAGAACCGCGTTAAGCTGGATAAAAGTAGAAATTTATGGCATTTTCTATAATAAGAATCCCTGTCCTTGTTAATTTAAAATTTTCCCTGTCTGAGAAATTGGAATGCTAGACCAAATTTTTAACTACTTAAACTTTCATTTCAGCATTGAAGCCTCTATAGTCCTCTTAATCTTAGTATTTTTAGAGGCTGTGCTATCAGCGGATAATGCGATCGCCCTCGCTGCGATCGCCCAAGGACTAGAAGACAAAAAACTAGAACGTCAAGCACTCAACTTCGGTTTAGTCATCGCTTACGTATTGCGAATTACCCTGCTGCTAACAGCTACCTGGGTACAAAAATTCTGGCAATTTGAACTATTGGGCGCTGCTTACCTACTGTGGCTAGTATTCCAACACTTTGCATCACAAGAAGACGAAGACAACCACCATCACGGACCCAGATTTAATTCTCTGTGGCAAGCAATACCCGTGATAGCCTTTACAGATTTAGCCTTTTCCCTAGATAGCGTCACCACAGCGATCGCCGTTTCCCAAGAAACATGGTTAGTAATCACCGGCACAACCATCGGTGTTATCACCTTGCGATTTATGGCTGGTTTATTTATTCGCTGGTTAGATGAATATGCAAATTTAGAAGACGCAGGTTATATCACTGTAGCCTTTGTGGGTTTACGCTTGCTATTAAGAGTCGTCAACGAAGATTTAGTTCCACCCCAGTGGGTTATGGTCAGTGCGATCGCCATTATCCTCACCTGGGGATTTTCCAAACGCACAAAAATAGAATTAAAAACAGCAGCAACAGAAGAAGCGGAAAAATCCGAAATAATAAAATAAGGGACTCTTGACTGGGGGACTGGGGAGAAAAATTTTAGATTTTAGATTTTAGATTTTAGATTGGAGTTAACAAAATCCAAAATCCAAAATCCAAAATCCAAAATTGAATTACCCATTACCCATTACCTAATTTACTCGTACAACCAAGGAGTTAAAGTAGGTTGCCAGCTAACTAATTCTTCTTCCTTAAACCAGAGTTTGATTTCGGTTTGGGCTGTTTCTATGGCATCAGAACCGTGGATCAGGTTACGACCAACAGTAACGCCAAAATCGCCGCGAATCGTTCCTGGTTCTGCACTTAAGGGGTTGGTTGCACCAATAATTTTTCTTGCAGATGCAACAACACCATCACCTTCCCAAACCATAGCTACCACAGGTCCAGAGGTAATAAATTTAATTAAACCAGGAAAAAAAGGTCTTTCCTTGTGAACATCATAATGTTTTTCAGCTAACTCTTTGCTGACGTTCATCAACTTCAAGCCTACGAGGGTAAAGCCTTTAGTTTCAAAGCGACGGATAATTTCACCCACAAGTCCGCGCTGGACTCCATCAGGTTTAATTGCTAAAAATGTGCGTTCCAAATCTGTCTCCAAAAGCATAAAAAATTTTCTGCGTTAATTGTCAGTTGTCTGTATGTCTTTTGTCTAGTAGTTCCAGAAATAAATAAGGAGTCAGGAGTCAGGAGTCAGGAGTCAGAAGAAAGAAACATATTTATTTCCAGTCCCCAGTCCCCATTCACCAATCACCAGTAAATCCTTAACTCCTTCTTAACCAAGAAAAAATCTTGCTCCCTTGCATATCTGTTACTAGACTAATTTGCTAAATTGTTAGTTCGTGGGTGAAACACAGAGGTCAGGAAGAAATGGGTGTCGAGTCAACTACCGATGAGATGGTGAAAGTGCCTACCAATGGACATAAGTCAGAATTGAAAAGCCAAAAGCACAAGAAACTGCTACCACCTAGTACGACATCAGGAGATTTACCTCGTACTTGGAAAATTGAGGATAGTGAAGACCTGTACCGCATTGAAGGTTGGGGAAAGCCTTATTTTTCCATTAATGCAGCGGGTCACGTCACTGTTTCCCCCAAGGGCGATCGCGGCGGTTCTCTAGACTTATTTGAGTTAGTTAACGCTCTAAAACAGCGTAACTTAGGGCTTCCCATGTTAATTCGCTTTTCCGATATTTTAGAAGATCGGATTGAGCGATTAAACGCTTGTTTTGCCAAAGCGATCGCTCGTTATAACTATCCCGGTGTTTATCGTGGTGTTTTCCCCGTCAAATGTAACCAGGAAAGGCACTTAATTGAAGACTTGGTACGTTTTGGCAAACCTCATCAATTTGGGCTAGAAGCCGGTTCTAAGCCGGAATTAATGATCGCCCTGGCTTTATTGGATACACCAGGAGCATTGTTAGTTTGCAATGGCTATAAAGACCGAGAATACGTGGAAACAGCAATGTTATCCCAAAGACTCGGACAAACACCAATCATCGTTTTAGAACAGATTGAAGAAGTTGATTTGGTAATTGCTGCTAACCTGCAATTGGGAATTAAACCGATTTTAGGGGTACGGGCGAAATTAAGCACCCAAGGTATGGGACGTTGGGGAACCTCCACAGGCGATCGCGCTAAATTTGGGTTAACAATTCCCGAAATCATGGAAGCTGTGGACAAATTAAGAGAAGCTAATTTACTTGATGCTTTGCAACTGTTACACTTTCATATCGGCTCCCAAATCTCCGCTATCAATGTCATTAAAGATGCCATCCAAGAAGCCAGCCGCATTTATGTAGAGTTGGCAATGTTGGGGGCTGACATGAAATATCTCGATGTTGGTGGTGGCTTGGGTGTAGATTATGACGGCTCTCAAACCAACTTCTACGCCTCCAAAAACTACAATATGCAAAACTATGCCAACGATATTGTAGCCGAATTAAAAGATACCTGTTCAGAACGGCAAATCCCCGTACCTACACTGATTAGTGAAAGTGGCAGAGCGATCGCCTCCCATCAATCAGTTCTAATTTTTGATGTTCTTAGTACCAGTGATGTCCCCCTCGAACTTCCAGATCCACCACAAGAGGGAGAATCTCCAATTATTAATTATCTTTGGGAAACCTACCAATCCATCAACAAAGAGAACTATCAAGAGTTTTACCACGACGCGGCTCAATTTAAAGAAGAAGCAATCAGCCGTTTTAACTTGGGAATTTTACGACTTAAAGAAAGAGCCAAAGCCGAGCGACTATACTGGGCTTGTTGTCGCAAAATTCTGGAGATTACCAGACAGCAAGAATACGTACCCGATGAATTGGAAGACCTAGAAAAAATCATGGCTTCCATCTACTACATCAATCTTTCGGTGTTTCAATCAGCACCGGATTGCTGGGCAATTGATCAACTATTCCCCATTATGCCCATACATAAGCTGGATCAAGAACCCACACAGCGAGGAATTTTAGCAGACCTCACCTGTGATAGTGATGGTAAAATTGACCGTTTTATTGATTTACGGGATGTCAAATCAGTTTTAGAATTGCATAAATATAAACCAGACGAACCCTATTATCTGGGAATGTTCCTCAATGGAGCTTACCAAGAAATCATGGGTAACTTACATAACCTTTTTGGTGACACTAACGCCGTTCATATCCAATTAACCCCCAAGGGCTACCAAATTGAACACGTTGTCAAAGGCGATACCATGAGTGAGGTGGTCAGCTACGTACAGTACGACTCTGAGGACATGGTGGAAAATATTCGCCAGCGTTGTGAAAAAGCCTTAGAAGAAAAACGCATTACCCTAGCCGAATCTCAAAGACTGCTACAAACCTATGAGCAAAGTCTCCAAAGATATACTTACTTGAATAGTTAGGATCTCAAGGGACTGGGGACTGGGGAGAAAAATTTTAGATTTTAGATTTTTAGATTTTAGATTGAAGTTCATGAAATACAATCCAAAATCCAAAATCCAAAATCCAAAATCGTATCACCTATTCCCTATTCCCTATTCCCTAAATTGTATTTGCTCCTAGCAATTCGGCGATCGCTTGGTGTTCTAGAGGAATTTCCGAAGGTGGCGTTTGCCGAGCATCAGTAATCAACCAGTCTAAAGCCGCTGCTTGCACATCAATCGCCGCTCCAGTCTTATCTACACAATAACGTCCAAATACCAGCTTATCTACCAATCGGACTCCCGGACCCAAGCGAGACCATTCAAAAATTACACTATTGTCAACAGTAGCACCATTACAAATCCAGCAATTAGGTCCAATCATCGCCGGACCGACAATTCTCGCCCCATCTTCAATTCTGGTCATACCACCAATGTAAACCGGACCTGTAATATCCACCTTATCCCAATTTACTGCTACATTTAAACCAGTGAAAATACCGGGAGCAACTTCATTACCAGGAATTTGCACATTTTTAATTTCTCCCAGCAACACACCGCGAATAGCCCGCCAATAATCTGGAACTTTACCAATATCTACCCATTCAAAATCCATCGGAATGGCATAAAAAGGCGCATTGATTTCTACCAGGTTGGGGAACAACTCACTACCAATGTCATATTCAACACCCGAAGGGATATAATCAAATACCTCTGGCTCAAAAATGTAAATACCAGTATTGATATTAGTGCTGAGTGCTTCCTCCATAGAAGGCTTTTCTTGGAAAGCTTTGACGCGATTATCATCATCCGTGACAACCACACCATAACTAGAAACTTCGTCCTTGGGAACAGATTTGGTAATAATGGTAGCAATTGCTCCCTTGGATTTATGCCACTTTACGGCCTCAGTTAAATCCAAATCAATCAAAGCATCACCACACAACACCACAAAGGTATCATCAAAAAATGGTGAGAAGTCTTGGATACGGCGCATTCCCCCAGCCGAACCAATTGCTTCCCCTACAAGTTTACCGTCATCATCAATTTTGCCTTCAAAAGAATAGGCAATCTGCACGCCAAATCGTTGGCCATCACGGAAATAATTTTCGATTTCCTCAGCCAAATGGCTCACATTGACCATAATCTCGTCAAAACCATGTTGACGTAACAATTCCAGTAAAAACTCCATCACTGGCTTTTGCAGGATGGGAATCATGGGTTTGGGAATGGTATATGTAATAGGGCGGACACGAGTACCCTTACCCGCTGCGAGAATCATCGCTTTCATAAATTTTTATTCCTCAACCACAGGCCAGTTTACTTTTATCAAATGATTCTTAATCATCATTCGCTTATCTTTTCAATTTACTAGGATTATGGGTTTTGCTGACGCAAAAATTTAGGTTATGGGATTGTATCTGTTGACTCAAGCAGGTAGACGTATTTTTATCTCCTGGTAAAATTCTTCTTGAAATAGCTCAACCTTAGATTGTGCAGACAGCAGTAGTAACGCCCAAAAAACGCTGACTAAGTTACCATGTTTTGTTTCATGCTCTGAGCCATTTTTCTCTGGTTGCTTTGTCCCGGTCCACAACTGTACAAGTTGTTCTAGATTCAAACATTGTTCCTGTAAATTTAGTTCCCTTGCAGAAAGATGCAACACCTGTTCTAGTTCTAAAGCTACTTCTGTTAAATTTTCTTGGTGAGCTAATTCTAATGCCTCTCGCATTGTTTGCATACTAGGCTGACGCTTAGGACGGTGAGGTTTGCTGACTTTCTCTACCCGTTTTAGCTGGTTAGCCATAATCTGCAATTGCTCAATTAACTCTTGCAGAGTCACACGGCGTTTTGCTGGTGGCATTGCGGCTGGACGGCGACGCAATTGTCGCTCTAATTGCAGACGCTGAATGGCATATAACCCCCCATCTGCATCCTCCAGCATGGAATCATCAGACACATTATCTATAATATTATCTACTGTTGACAATTGCATTAAGGTATTAGCTTTAAATAGTACGAGCATGGATGCTGATAAAAAAGCCTGTCCAGATTGAGACAAGTCAGCCTCATAACCTCTATCTGTTGCTTCTGGTGTCATTAATTCTAAGTAGCGGTCAATCACCTCAATTACCTGCACATCCCAAGGGTCTATTTCCCCCTTTTGGGCTTGCTCAATTAAGTGTGTAATTGTTTCTAAAAGCTTCTGGGCATTCATTAATTTGTCCTTAGTCATTAGTCATTGGTTACTTTCTTCCCAATCCCCAATAATCCCTATTCCCTGTCTTCTTGACTATATTGTGAGTCATTATTAACTGTATAATTATATACAAAATTTCCATGCTTACTATTTTTAATCGCATCGAAAGTGCCTTTGATAGTACCAGCAATGGGGACAGCGACAAGAGTTCCCAATAAACCTGCAATTTCAAATCCCATCAAAATAGCTACAAAAATCCACAGGGGATTGAGACCAATAAAGTTACCCAGTAACTTGGGAGCTAAGAGATTATCTTTGATTTGTTGCATGATAATTGCGACCATTGCTACTGGGAATGCTAACCACAAATTATGTAATAAAACTAACAAAACTACCAAGCCTATTCCTAAAGTAGCACCGACAAAAGGGATAAGTTCAGAAATACCAATGATAATGGCAAATAACAGGGCAAATGGTACTCTCAAAAATAAGAAAATCGGTGTGAGGACTACCACCATGAACAGTCCCAGTAACAATTGACTCAGGAAAAAGTTCTGGAAATTTAATTGTAAGGACTTGCTGAAGGGGAGACCAATATGGGATGGGAGGAGATTAATTAGACCATACCACACGCGATCGCCATATAGCAGCATATAAAAAGCCAGTACAATAACTAACACGATATTCAGTAATCCTGACAATAATGTTCCAGCAAATCCTACCGCTCCAGAAGCTATCTGTTGCAACAAGTTCTGCACACCAGCATTAATTTGACTTGTGACTAAGCTCAAGTCAACTTGTATACGTTTCTGTCGCGCCAATACCTGCAATTTTCCTAAATTGTCTTGACTAGAAGCTAACCAATCAGGAATATTATTTAAAAGCTGGATTGTTTGGTCAATGACCATCGGTACCAGAGTAACACCCAAAATAATTAACAAAGTTAAAGTGATCAGTAAGACTATGATTACTGACTGCGTGCGACTAATCCTGGCTCTCTCAAATAATTTGACTGGATAATTGAGTAAAAAGGCTAGAATCGCCGCAATACTCAGGATAGTGATTGGATGTTGGAAATAACTGAACAGGACCGACAGTAGCCAGACATTGAGAGCGATAATCGGACCACTCAGACCATAAATTAATAGAGTTTGTAGAGAGGCTGAACGGCGCATCTGATTTTAATGTATGGGCAAGGAGGTAGGGAAGGGTGATGGGGTGATGGGGTGATGGGGTGATGGGGAGAACATTTTTTATCTATTCCCTGTTCCCTTCTTTCCCAATTACCAAAGATAATTTTTTTAACCAGGATTGGTGCTATTAATAATCATAAATATTTTCCTCCAATACTTGTATAAACTTATCCGATGATCAGGAAATAAAAAAGATGGATAAAAACATAGCTGACCTTCGCAAAGACTACACCTTGCAAGATTTGAATGAAAAGGAAATTGACCCTAATCCTTTTATACAATTTAAATTCTGGTTTGATCAGGCTGTAGCAGCACAATTACCTGAACCTAACGCCATGACTCTGGCTACATCTACCCCAGATGGCAAACCCTCAGCCAGAATGGTATTATTAAAGAATTTTGATGAACGGGGTTTTGTTTTATTTACCAATTATAATAGTCACAAAGGACAAGAACTAGCGGCAAATCCTTATGGGGCTTTGGTTTTCTGGTGGGCCGAACTAGAACGTCAAGTGAGAATTGTGGGAACTGTAGAAAAGATTTCTTCAGAAGAGTCTGATGGCTATTTTGAAGTACGCCCCCATAATAGTCGCTTAGGTGCATGGGCTTCTAATCAAAGTGAGGTGATTTCTGGTAGGGAAGTTTTAGAAGCACAATTACAAGAATTTCAGTGCAAATATGAAAATCAGGAAGTTCCTAGACCACCTCACTGGGGAGGTTTTCGCGTAATTCCCCAAGAGATTGAATTTTGGCAGGGACGTTCTAGCCGTTTACACGACAGGTTGCTTTATACTCGTTTAAATGATGGCAGTTGGAAAATAGAACGTTTATCACCCTAATTTTGTGAGCGGGCAAGATACCCGCACCACAATTTTATGCGATATTGTTAGGATCCATACCAAGCTCCCGTAACTTAGCTGCTAATAAATCAGCCCGTTGACGTTCTTGTTCTGCTCTTTGGCGTTCCTGTTCTGCTTGTTCACTACTCCACAGCAGCAAATTTCCGTCACTATCCCACCACCGCAACCAGTTCATGGTTTGACACAATCTTTCACCTGGCCAAATTCCTAAAAATAGTGAGAGTTCAGGAATCCAAAAACGTCCATTAGGGTCTGCTTTTTGTTTGGTATATTCTCCATTTTGCAAACAGCGTACTTCTAAACTGGGTTCGTAGGGGTCATAGGTGACATAAGTGGGAACTTGGAGAATGTGTTCGTAAAAATACAACTTTCCATAAGGTGGTGTGGAACGTACTGATAATTCTCCACCTTCTGTATCTGAGAGAAATTCCATCACCACAGCTACAGGTTCTCCTTCTAAGTTGGGGGTATAACTACGACGCACCACATCAGCCGCTATAGGATGCACCTGTGGCACATAAAACCAGTCTGGGGCTTTGACGATGATTTTTTTGTTTAATGTGGCTACCAGCCCAAAATTAGAGCCAATCAGCATTTGTGGGAGGATGCGTCCTGCTGCACCTAAAGCATCGGTGAGTGCAGCTGCTAAAGGCGGTTGTTGGATATTTTCCACTGGGTCGTCAGGTAAAATAAAATCAGCGGGAAGTGGTTCCCATGTGACAATGGGTGTTTTTTGAGTTGGTTGAGTTTGTAGAATCATAGATTTATTTATAGGTAATCTGAATTAGGATTTGCAAGATTTTCAGGATGTTATTTGATGATGGTTGGTTACGCACAAGTCACTAAAGAACGAACCGCAAAGAACGCAAAGGACACAAAGGTAAGAGGTTTTAGAGAGATTTTCTGTTTTCATCCTTGATTTTTTGTCTGAATCAGGATGTCCAGGATTTAAGGATTGTCAGGATGTTATTTGATGATGGTTGGTTATTCTTGGAAGATTTTTTTGTCTGAATCAGGATTTTCAGGATTTAAGGATTTTCAGGATGTTATTTGATGATGGTTGGTTATGTACAAGATATGGAATAATGAACCACGAAGGACGCAAAGGACACGAAGGTAAGAGGTTTTAGAGAGATTTTCCTATTTCATCCTGTAAATTCTGACATCCTGGATATCCTGATTCAGACAATTCTTAATTTTGAGAATCGAGCAAGTCTTCGATTTTGCAACCTACCAAGCTACTCGACTCAGTTTTATATTTGGACAGAATTGCTTCTATCACTGGAATAGGTCTGGACTCTTCATTATGCGCTTGATAAATTCCCATTTACCAATTCTGATAGCGAAGAGTGCTGGAAGATACGACTACACGGAAACCCAGGTTGTTGTTCCTATTGTCACGCGCGTTTCTGTTGCGATTCGCAGAACGACAGTTTCTAGCGTTGTTGTTCCAAGAACCACCACGCAGCAGTCGTAATTGCCTATCCCAACCTATACTTTATCATCAAACATGACATATAATAAACACCTAGCTTTGTAGGGGTTTAGCAGTGCTAAACCCCTACCTAATTTTTAGTAACTATCATGGATAATTGGAAAAAAGTAGAGAATTACAAAGGAGTTTTCGTAATTTCCATGTATCACCATGTTTTAAATGAGCAAACCAGCTTTGCAAAGATTTTTGGATTCTTTCCTCTGCACTTCCTGGATATTCGGAAATAATTCTCTTTATTCTTGCTTTTCCTTGACGTAACCTATCATTACGGACTCTAATTTGATGGGGTAATATTCGGAAACCAACAAAGTTAGCACCATATTCAGTTGCAAATAATTGACTTTTTATCGGGTGAATTTTTAATCTTAAACTGGCTAAATACTCTTCAATACTCAATCTGGCATTTTCTAGAAAGATTTTGTCATCTGCAAATAAAACAAAATCATCAACATAGCGAATATATTTTTGACATTTAAGTTGATCTTTGATAAAATGATCGAAACCGTTTAAATAAACGTTAGCCATAAACTGACTTGTCAAATTACCAATTGGTAAACCACGTTTTCTTTTTAAAGGCGATAATAAATCATCACCTGGAAAATAATCAATAACAGATTCTTGCTTATTACTATTATCAATGATTTTATCAATTAACCACAGCGTATCAGCACATTTGATTTTACGACGAATTAGAGATTTCAATATCTCATGATCTATACTAGGGAAGTATTTCCGAATATCAGCTTGAAAAACGTATTTACTAGAACGTGCAAATTTCGTAAAGCGACGCAAAGCACGATGTGAACCAAAACCTACTCGGTTAGCATAGGAATCATAAATAAATGTACTTTCAAAAATAGGTGTGATAATCTGACAAAGGGCATGATGTACCACTCTATCACGATAGGGAGCAGCAGAAATTAACCGGGGTTTGGGTTCAAGAATCTCAAATGATCTATAATTGCCAGGAATATAGGTTTGAGATTTTAGTTCAGCTTGTAATTTGAATAACTCTTGTTCTAGGTTATAATTAAATTGCAGAACATCAGATTTGAAGCGTTTACCTTTTTGGGCTTTTTTAGCTGCTAGAAGTAAGTTGTTGAAATCTGTAATGTCTTTCCCAAGATTTCCATACCTTTTCATATTGATTTTCTCATATCTATTACTTGGTTAATCAAAATATCGCATCCTGTAAATCCTAAAATCCTGGATATCCTGATTTAGAAAAAAATCTATTTCGCGCAATCTCTCTTAAATATCCCGAAGGGTAGGCACAAAGGAGCAAAGAAGAAATCCTGGCTATCCTGATTCTGACAATTATTTTTTCATCTGCTGTTTGATCCAACCTCCTAATTCTAAACCAATATCGTTGATTAATTTTTGGACATATTCATAACGCTGTGTTTGAATTAGGTTAAAATCTAACAATAATCGAGTTTGATATCTTAAAATATCCAAGTTGCCATTTAATGGTTCTAGTATTTCTAACTTTTTTGAGGCGTAGCGAGCTAAAATTAGTTGATCTAAAAATTCATACAAGCCTGTGGTAATTCTATCACCGAGCAGAAACTTATGGTTTCTGGGTAAGCGGTTAATAATTGGGATATACCACTTGATTAAATCGTAGGTTTTCTGTATGATGGATAAATCAGCCATTTTATAAAAAAATAAAAACGCGCTTCGCGCGGGGTTGAAGAAGGGAAAAGAAAAAAGAGCAGAGTGCAAGAGGGCAAAAGAGCAAAGGGCTACTGAGTCCTGGAAGATACGACTACACGGAAACCCAGGCCGCTGCGCCTATTGACACGCGCGTAGCTGTTGCGAGACGCAGAACGACAGTAACTAGCGTTGTTGAGCCAAGAACCACCACGCAGCAGTTTAGTGTTTCCGCTTAGAATTGTCATAGCACTACCATCTGTAGGCGCATCATTATAGTTGTCAGCATAATCATCCAAACACCATTCCCATACATTGCCGTGCATATCATACAAACCAAAAGCGTTAGGGGTAAAAGTTCCTACATCTGTGGTTTGTTGACGATACTGGCCTTTGGGAGCGGAAGCATAAGGGTAATTACCATCATAGTTTACCAGATCGGGGGTAAGACTTTCACCAAAATAAAAAGGTGTAGTTGTTCCTGCTCGACAAGCATATTCCCATTCAGCTTCACTTGGTAATCTGTAGTTTTTTCCTGTTTTTTGGCTTAACAGTTGACAGAAAGTAACTGCTTCATCCCAACTGACTTTTTCTACGGGGCGGTTTTCACCTTGGAAGTTAGAAGGATTACTGCCAATAATAGCTTGATATTGTTTTTGTGTCAATTGATATTTCCCCATAAAGAAACTGGGAACAGTCACTTGATGTTGGGGACCTTCATCTGAGTCTCGTTGTGTTTCGCTTGCCGGTGAACCCATGTAGAATGTTCCCCCTGGTATTTCCACCATTTCCAAGGTGACACCATTTCCTAAATCTTCGGTGAAGTAATTTGCTGAGGAGTTACTTCTACTAATAATGCTTCCTGTAGAGTCGGTTTTCACAACTTCAAAGTTGAAACTATTCAGGTTATTGGAGGAAGTTGTAATTTCTGGTGTTGGTGTATTTTGAGGAGTGGGAGTATTTGCAGAAGTTGTAATTTCAGAAGTTTGATTTTTTCGACTTAGGACTAATAACCATTGTCCGACAACTGCAATAGTAATACCACCGATAAATAAAGAACCAGTTTGAATAAAACCACGACGGGAAGATTTTTTTAATTCGGGAGGAGGTTGTAAAACCTGTAAAACTTCATCAGCTGACTGATAACGATTTTGATATTCTAACTGTAATAACTTTTCTAAAATTTGTCCTAATTCTAAACTCACAGGTTGCTGTAAATGACTCCGCCATTTTTCCACCCAACTGTAACCTTGTCTGTTCCATAAATTTCCAGGATGAACTCTAGTCATTAAATGAAAACAAGTTGCACCTAAACTAAATAAATCGCTGGCAGGATAAACTTCCCTATCTTCCATTTGTTCCACAGCAGCATAACCAAAAGTACCAATTTTTGTCCCTGGACGCATTGTACCCTGGAGTTGTTTGGAAGCACCAAAATCAATCAAAAATAATTTACCATCACTGCGTCGTCGCATGATGTTTTCTGGTTTGATATCCCGGTGAATGATATCTTGAGCATGAACTGTTTTCAGAACTGGTAATAGATTAAGTAATAATTCTCGGATTTTTTGATTATCAAAAGTTTCTGCATTCGCTAATTCAATTAATAAATTTTCACCGTCGATAAAATCCTGAATTAAATACAAACAGTCATCTTCATCAAAATAAGCTTGTAATTGGGGAATTTGCGGATGTTTGAGGTCTTTTAGCTGTTTTGCTTCTTGATCAAACAACTCCTTGGCTTTTTTTAAGGCGTAGGTATTTTGGGTTTGGGGTGCAAACTGCTTAATTACGCATTTTTCGTTTAATTTATCAACATCTTCAGCTAAATAAGTCTTCCCAAAACCACCACCACCCAAGGGTTTAATGGGACGATAACGGTTTCTGAGAATAACCAAAGGAACACCACAATTAGGACAAAACTTTGTCGTATCTGGTACGGGTGGGTTATGACAGTCTGGGTTCAGACAACATATCTGATTCATTGTTTGGGGTAGATACTTTGATATTTAGAATATATACAATAATATACTCGCTAATTTCATAACACTGATGTTTTATTTCTTTGCGTCTTGGCATGAGCTACCTTAACAATTCTTAACTCAATTTTCCCAAAAAAGTTTCAACACCCTTTTTTACCCTCAAATTATTGAGAATGGTTGCGAATGACTTAACGTATTTTCAAGAGTCTTGACTTCTAACAGGGTTATGTTATGATAGTCTTGAGAAAAATCCAGGGGCTTTATATTGTCAGAATCAGGATGTCCAAGATTTGAGGATTTACAGGATGTTATTTAATGATGGTTGGTTACGCACAAGTCACTAAAGAACGAACCGCAAAGAACGCAAAGGACACGAAGATAAGAGGTTTTAGAGAGATTTTGCAATTTCATACTATCAATATTGATGCGGAAAATCTGCGTTTATCTGTGTTCATCTGCGTTTCCAACCTAAGCTGTTAAAAACCCTATATATATGCGCCTACAGATTTCCACTCATAACCTAAGTGTACAACATTATAATCAGCTTGTCAAGTCGAAAACTAAAAAAACATGAGATCGCACAGAGAGCAGGTAGAGGAAGCAATCGCTAAAATCCTGTAAATCCTTAAATCCTGGATATCCTGATTCTGACAATCTGCGTCTATCTGCGTTCATCCGCGTTCCGAAAATCTCAACCCAGAAAATTAAAAACCCTATATATATGCGCCCACAGATTTTCACTCTTAACATAAGTGTACAAAATTATTTACAGCTTGTCAAGTCGAAAACTAAAAAAAATATGCGATTGGCTACGCCAGTGCCGCAGGCAATCGCTAAAATCCTGTAAATCCTTAAATCCTGGTTATCCTGATTCTGACAATCCGCGTTTATCTGTGTACCCTACGGGAAGCAAGCTACAGCTGCGTTTGTTATTCTGAAAATCCTGATGCTAACAATGTGTATCTCACATAAAAACCACCCCAAACAAACAGAATAATTATCAAAGCACCAATACCCAATAAATTAGGCAGCCAAAAAACTACTTCTACATGATTTAATTCACCTGGTTTGAGTTTCCATACCAGTTGATTTCCATTTTTTTCTGGTTGGATAGCATCTTCGGTTTGTGAAATATTCTTCACTCCCCAAGGTGTTTGTAAACTAAAGTCTAAATTTATGATTGAACTAGTAGCTGTTAAAACGTTTCCTTTGCTGGTAAATGCAGCAAGAGAACGTAAATCTAAATCATAAGTTAAATGATTTCTCGATAAAAGTAAAAAGTTATTATCTTGTAAAGTTAAGTTAGAGGTAATGCTTGGTAATTCTAACTCATTCATTTTATCAGTTTTTTGATTAGTATGGTAATTGAAAAATCCGCTAAACTTTTCTTTTAATTCGCGACCGTTGCTAAAAGGAATTTTGACAATAATTTCTTTTGGAGAAATACGCGTTGCTGAACCTGCTAATTTTCTAGCGCGACGTGCTAAACTATTTAGCCATTGGTCAACATAATCACCGCTAAAACTGGTTAGGGTTTCTGATAGTTTAATATGTTGTACTAATTCCCCATTGTTAGCATTATCAAAGTTAACTCCTAAATCATATTCAACACAACCAGATAATATGAAAGATGCGAAGATTATCAATATGCTGAAAATGTATTTTTTGGTGTTTAATTTCATCATGTTTGTAAATATAAAAGTTAATGGTTTGATCAAAACCAATACATTTTTTTGTAAATTAGATATATTCATAAATTTGATTCTCCATTTACCTATTTGCTGTCACCTGTCACCTATTCAGAAACTTAACCAAACCAAGTAGGAAATTGTTGAAGCAGCAGCAATTAAAGCTACCCAGATAAAACGATTATCTTTTGTATTGACTGTGCTGAGATCAACATATTCAATTTCTTCAGATTTCTGCTTTGAGGTTGACTTTTTTGGTTTAGAGGTGACGATTATTTTAGATTCGTTGTCAGAAATTGCTGCTAAATCGGGAATTTCCGTCATCCATTCTTTTGGTCTTTTGAGTTTGGGTGCTTTGAGAATATAAACTAATCGCTTTGCTTGTAGTCTAGTTTCGTAATGGGGATGACGGGAAAGTTGTTGACAAAGTGCGATCGCATCTTCTGAACGTCCAGCAGCTTCATACGCATTCACCAACCAAATGTCTACTTCTCCTCCAAAACGTGTATTTCTAGCTAATAAGGCGCTGGCTGTTTCTAAATTTTCCACCGCTTCCCGATATTGTCCATTTTCAAAAGCTGCTTGTCCAGCTTGATAGCGAGATTTAGCAAGTTCTAAACTTTCTGTAGTCATTAGTCATTAGTCATTAGTTAGTTTCTTCCCAATCCCCAATCCCCAATCCCCAATCCCCAATTCCCAATCCCCAATCCCCAGTCCCCAGTCCCCAATCCCCCAATTATCATTTAAATTGAGAACCTAAAATCATTGTACCAATCCCGACATCTGTAAAGATTTCTAACAACAAGGCGTGAGGAATGCGGCCATCAATAATGTGTGCGGCTTTAACCCCTTGGGCGAGCGATCGCACACAACAGGTTACTTTAGGAATCATACCGCCACTAACCACACCATCGTTCATCAATTGACGAGCTTCAGGAATATCCACTTTAGGAATCAAGGTAGATGGGTCTTTGTAATCTTTTAAAATTCCCCTTGTATCCGTCAGCAAAATCAACTTTTCCGCCCCCAAAGCAGCTGCTATTTCCCCCGCTACGGTATCAGCATTGATATTATAAGCTTGTCCGTTATCGTCAGCCGCAACGCTAGAAACTACTGGAATATAACCATTACTAGAGAGAGTTTCTAAAATCTTAATGTTGACATTACTGACTTCCCCAACAAAACCGATACCTTCATCACCTTGGGGACGGGCGGTAATTAAGTGACCATCTTTACCACAAAGTCCTACAGCCATACCACCAGCTTGGTTGATGAGAGAGACAATTTCTTTATTCACGCGACCGACTAACACCATTTCTACCACATCCATTGTCGGTGCATCGGTGACGCGTAAACCATTTTTAAATTGCGCCTCAATTCCCAGTTTACCTAACCAACTGTTAATTTCTGGTCCACCACCATGTACTAAAATTGGTCGCAAACCAACACAAGATAAAAATACAATGTCACGGATGACTTTATCTTTGAGGGTGCTGTCTTTCATCGCTGCACCACCGTATTTAACAACAACGGTACGACCTGCAAATTGTTGAATGTAAGGTAGTGCTTCGCTGAGAATTTCGACGCGATTAGCTTCAGCTTGCCTGATATACTCAGTATCGTTAACCATTTTCAGGATTTTCCAATTTTGGATACAAGGTTTTCACATGATCAAAACATGAAAACAACTCCCGAACACAAAATTTCCCAGAGATCAATTTTGGTGTGGTGAAACTTGAGTTTTGAGAACGCTGGGTATTGCTTCTACTATACGTATAACAATTTCTTCTGGTGTTTCTACTCCAGTGACGGTAATCTGTAAGTCTGCTTGGGAGTAAAGTGGTTGACGCTGTTCGAGAAGCGATCGCAATTTAGCTTCAGGATTAGAATCCTGTAAAAGTGGTCTTGTTTCGTCTTCTGCTAACCGCTTTAACAATATCTCCACTGGTACATCAAGCCACACTATCAAACCATGACGTAGATAACCCCAGTTTTCCTGTCGCAGAACAATACCCCCACCCGTAGCAATAGTCAATTTTGTATAAGCGCAAACTTGAGCTAAAACAGCACTTTCTAACTGTCTAAATGCAGTTTCACCTTGATCAGTAAATATCTGATTGATAGATTTACCAGCAGCTTTAACTATGACATCATCAGTATCTACAAATCCATAACCAAAATTCTTTGCTAATAAGCGTCCAAGAGTGCTTTTCCCAGCACCCATCATACCGACTAAATAGAGATTAACTCCTCTTAATAAGTTACTCATTGCTTCTGAATTTTCTAATTACCAAATGCTCACTTTACTCTAAATTTGGGTGTTGTATTGACTTTTTTTGATGTGGTTTTTTAATTGCGTCGCTAAAACCGAATCACTCATCAATAAACTGTTTTCGGTTTCAGCGGGAGATTGAAAATATTTTTCTCTTAACCGTTCAGTGATGTAATCTCTCCACACTGTAGCAGGAGATAAACTCGCTGACTTGATATCCAGAAATGATCGTTGCTGGAGTAATTCTAAAGTTTCTAAAATCAATCTTTGTCCCAATCGTGGCGATAATCCTGGTATAATTTGGGTTTTAAAATTCAGTACAGAATCACAATTTGGATTAAGTACCAACCAATACATAATATACTTTTCTAACTCAGATAAACGATTAAATTGCTGTTCTATAATCCTGCGAATATCACCAAATACGAGAGTACCGAAGAGCCTAAATTCATAAATACTACCACCGAATAAATTTTGAATCGTAGTAGCAACTAATTTTAAAAATAACGGATTACCACCATACCAGTCAATCAATACACTAGAGTCAGTATAGTCTGAGACAAGCAATCCTTTAGCTTCCAGGATAGTCAAGCTTTCTGTCCTGCTTAAACCACTCAATTTTAAAGACCGAACAGGTAGTTTTTGTCCTTCAATTGCAGCAATTGCTGCTGGCTTTTCTCGACTGGTAATTAATAAGCAACTTTGATGCTGGGAATCTCCTACCCTTGTGATTAACTCACCGTAACCTTCATAACCTGGAAGATACTGAACCTGTGAGACCAAATCCAGTTTATTGCTGGTTAAAGAATTAGCATTACCGCTACATAAAATTGAGTCAACGTTATCTAAAACCAAAAGACAGCGTACCCGGCGCAAAGCATGAATCAGTTGGGAAATTCGAGTATTCAGAGTTGCTGTCTCGTCTATCTGTACAGTTGGCGATAATGTCTGCATAACCTGAGCTAACATTACATCTATCGTAGGGTATAGATGCAGTGATCGCCAAATCACACATTCAAACTGATCTTGCATCTCCTGGGCTAACTTGATAGAAAAAGCAGTTTTACCGATTCCACCCATCCCCAAAACTACAATCAAGCGACAGTGTTGTTGTAAAATCCATTCTGAGACTGTTGCTAATTCCGCTATCCGTCCGCAAAAACTACTCACATCAACCGCTTCACCCCAATCTTGAATTTTTGGGGATTCAACTTTGAGTACACCAGATTCCTGTTCTTTGATATTTTTGATTAACGTAGTTATTTGTTTTACATAAAATAAATTTTTTTTATACCCGGCTTTTTCTAATAAATGAGTTACATAACTCCAGTTTTTTACCTTAACTGAGTCTCCCAAGTTATTACTCAGCATATCTTCTATGTATTTATATAATCCATTAGACAGATAGACTCTAACGGTACTGCTACTGCGACTTTGGTATACTCTCTTCGCTATTTCCGCAGGACTACAGCCACAAAGCAAACCTCTCAGCAATTTTTTTTCTACAGGTGTTAGGGCTTTTCTTTTTGCAGAAGCTAAATCCACATACAATTTTTCCAAATCCCAATTTTTTTGAGCTTCTATAAATTCTTCTTCTGTTGGTTGGGAATCTATAATGGGCATTCTTTTAGGTGATGTATATAAAGTTAGGTTAGCGATATCCTAACGTTTATTACGTAAAGTCCCCATAAACTAACGATGAATTTATAACGAATTTAATAACAAGTGTTAGGTGAATTTTTCATGAATACTTAGGTATGCTTATTCTTAACAGAAATTTCACATAACTTGTTGGAAACTTTAAGGAAATAAGCTCTGTCAATACAAACAAATGAGATAAGTCGCATAATTACGTGCGCGGAGAAAAAGCAAAGTATGTAACGAAAGTAAAATTGCCCAAAACTTCTTCCCTGTTCCCTGTTAAGAGTTCCCTTGTCATAACGACAATTTTTAACGCCAACCTACTTGTAACTGTCTTGCTGCCAGCAAATCAGTATTTTGCTACTCAAGTTTACTATCAATAGGCTACAATAAATTGGCTTTGTTTTTTCCAGGTGTAAACAATTACCAGATTCGCATATTTCATAAACCAGCTTTTCTTAACAAAAGAAGCTTTTATCAATCAGTACGGTATGAATAATGTATCAGCTATGACTCGAATTCGAGACATTGTGCAAACAGCTTTAGCAACAGGCTATTTAACTTTACAGGCCGAAAACCAACTTAGAGAACTTTTAAGTACCAGATATGATTGTGAGGATTTTAATGCCTTCATGACTTTGCAGGAAGCAGCAATGATGGGTCAAGTCAAGCAAGAGTCACGAGAGTCTCGGCAGCAGTGCGGCTTAAAGAGGATTGTAGGGGGTAGGATATAGGGGTGGCATCAATGATTTCAGTGTCAGCAGCTTATCGACGGGGACTTTCATTTTCATCCTCAAAGTCTTCGTCTTCAAAAAAGCCCCAATCATCATCACTTTGATGATCGCTTTGATTAGTAGTTTGGGGTTGATAAGGAGGGATAATTACCCGATAATCTGCATCATAAATAGATTCAGTTTTTCCTACACCAGTATTTTTGGGTGATTGGGAACTGTATGAGTATACTGAATCAGACTGGGAAGCATTTTTCGATGCTTGTTGATTTGGGTAGGTTTTCGGGCTTGATGTCTGTGGTGGTTCTTCAACATCCCAATCATTACCTTGATTAGGATCTGTTTCCCAATCATCAAATTCGTTACTGGTAGTGTAATCTGTTTCATCAACTGACCTGCGTGGACTGGCGGGCGGTGGTATAGTTTCTTCCCTGGCAGTGGTCTTAACACGCGGTGCTGTTGTTGTTGATTTGGATGCCGATGCCGGTGGAGCAAAATAATTAGTAACTTTAGACAAGGTGGTAATTAAAAAAGATGTTAACCCACCAGCAGCAATGCTAAATAAAATCCATAAAGCCAGTGGTAATGGTTGAGTCCGCATCCCCAAAAATACTAAGGGGAGGGCCAAAGAAAAATTTTGAACTAACAATAGTGTTAGTCCTCCTAGCACCACCACCAACAAAATTACACGAATTCCAGCCATTTTTATCAGTTGTCAGTTATCAGTTGTCAGTTGTCAGTGGCAAGAGGTAAGAAGTAAGAAGTAAGAGGCAGGAGGCAGAAGCTAGATATAATTTTGACTTTTGACTTTTAATTTTCCTCCCCATCTCCCTATCTCCCCATCTCCCCACCTTTAAAGATGACCTTGCCAGCGTTGAATGGGTATACAGTCAATATCTAGTTGATCTAAGGCACGAGCAACTACAAAATCAACTAAATCCTCAATGGTTTGGGGGTTGTGATACCAAGCGGGAATAGCGGGAACAACCCTAACTCCTGTTTCTGCTAAGGTTGTTAAGTTCCGCAGGTGAATCAGACTAAAAGGGGTTTCTCTGGGGACAATCACCAGCTTACGCCCTTCTTTAATCTGTACATCTGCTGCCCGTTCCAGTAAATCTGAACTTAAGCCCACAGCTAGTTTAGCTACTGTACTCATGCTACAGGGCATGATGATCATCCCCAAGGTTTTGAAGGAACCACTGGCAATACCAGCACCAACATCACTCCAAGGATGACAGCGTAGTTTACCAGCTAGGGTTACTCCGGCTTGATTTCGCCAAAATTGCTCCTGTGCTTCGGTATCTGCTGGCATTTTGATATTTTGCTCTGCTTGCCAAACCATGTAAGTTGATTTAGAGGCAACAAGTTCAATTTGATACTCAGCTTCTAAAAGAAACTTCAGAGCGCGAACGGCGTAAATCAGGCCGGATGCGCCTGATACGCCTAAAATAAGTGGTTTACTGTTATTGGACACGAAATTACAAAAGAAAATTTACTCTTCTTCACTGTATGGATCTGATTCAAAAGATGTGATGTTATTTGATAAGTAAATATCTGATGTATCTTCATTGGCTGCATTTATTCCTGCGCCTTTGACCATGCCATCCGCGCCAACAGTGACTAAATCAATTTGCTGACGGTAATAATCGACACTTTTGACTTGTACGGCTACGCGATCGCCTAATCGATAGGAAGCGCGATTTTTCCGCCCAAATAGAGCTTGTTGTCTAGCCCGATATTCATACCAATCATCTTTAAGCGAACTGACGTGTACTAATCCTTCTACCCGCAAAGGTGTAGTCAGCTTGGAGCCAATTTCTAACTCTGTGGCTGGAACTTCGATTTCGACAAAGAAGCCGTAGGATTGAACGCCTGTAATTACACCAGGAAAGACTTGACCGATACGCTGTTTCATCAATTGGGCTTTTTGCAGTCCGGCCAAATCTGCTTCAGCTTCTTGAACCTCTTTTTCGCGGTCATTAATCTGGACAAGGACTCTCATTAAATCGCTTTGTAGTTCTTGTTGCAGTTCTGGAGGCAGAACATTCCAGTTAATTTCCAGATGGGAGGAGGAGTGACGTAGGTTCACACGCTCTTTAACACGGGTATTGCGGCGATCACGACCGTATTCTAGGAGAGCATGATATACCCTTTGCATCAGTAAATCTGGGTAACGCCGCAAGGGAGAACTAAAGTGAATATAGTGTGGTAGAGCTAACCCAAAGTGCGCTCCTTTAGTGGTACTGTATACAGCGGGCTTGAGAGTATCTTGTAGCAGATAAGTAAGAACTTGCTCAGATGGTGACTCAGTAAAAGCTCCGGTTAGATGTTGATAATCTAGGGGTTGAATCTCCAATTCTGGATCGAGTGTCAACTCTATACCCAAATTAATCGCCAGTTTCAGCATTTCCTGCACATCTTCAGGATCAGGTGTACCTTGGACTCGCCAAATAGACGGAACTCCCAAGGCGCTCAGGTGATCTGCTATTAGTTCATTGACTAATAGGACGAACTCTGTTAAGAGCGATCGTACTGGTGAGTCATTCAGGACTACAGCCCCCATGATCCCCTCATCATGGTAAGGATTTTGGCTAGGTGGTAGATTCAACTGCAAGCTACCGCGAGATAAACGAGCTTGTTTAGCAGCTTTGGCCAAAGTTGCTAAATCACTCAATATCTCCCTACTTCCAGCAGATGCTTTTGTTGATTCACCGTTGAGTATGGCTTCGGCTTGGTCTTTGCTCACAGCCATATCAACATTAATCACACTGGGTTGAATTTCCCACTCTATAACTTCACCTAATTGCGGATCAATGGTGATCACAAAGGAAAGAGCTTGGCGATCATGACCCAATGTTAAAGAACAGCGTTCTCCCACAGCATCAGGTAACATCGGTAAAATCAAGTCTCCGAGATAAACTGACCGCCCCCGCTTGAGTGCTTCTCGATCTAATATCTCATCAGCTTGAATATAGTGAGATAAATCAGTGACATGAACTATCAATCGCCAAGGTTCACTGGGGTTTTTCTCCAAACTAAAAGCATTTTCTACCAGCCTATCGTCACCGTTTACCCCTTCAATCGTCAGAGTCAACAAACTGCGTAAATCCACGCGATCTTTCAAATCTGCTTTTAGCAACTTTTTGGGTAATTTGGCGGCTGCATCCAGGACATTTTCCGAAAAAGTCCGAGATAAATCATGTTTACAAGTGACCAAATCTATATCAGCAGCAGCTTCCGCATCGCTACCCAGGATCTGTACTACCCGCCCCAAAGGTGGATACTGAGCTAAGGGATAACGCAGGACTTCGACATGAGCCAGGTGGTCGATAGCTTCTTCTAATTTGATCCCGTTGGTGAGCAGTTTCAATTCAAACAGCAAACGATCATCCAACGGTACAGCACGGAAACCCCCTTCTACTTGCTTAATCCGTGCCAGCAAAGTGTGATTAGAACGCTCCAGAATTAACTTCACCTCACCTTCAGGAGAACGTCGCCGACTACCTTCTTTGAGGACTCTCACCAAAACACGATCGCCATTCCAGGCATTACTGAGATGACTTTCCCGGATATAAATATCCTCAGAGCCTTCTACATCCTGAATTGCAAAGCAGAACCCCTTACTTGAACAGCGGAGTTTAGCTTCAATTAGCCCCTCTTCGGATACACGACGATACTTGCCCCTTTCTTTGACTAACAGCCCAATTTTTTCCAGCACCTCCAAAGCAATGTGAAGTTTTTCTAGACCATCTTCATCCTCACAACCCAGTTTTTTTTCCAAAACCTTACGAGCTACCAATTTATCATCAGTAAAATTGGCCAGTAATGTAGCGATTGAAAATTCCATGCAGTGAACCGACCTTTGGTCAAAACATCATTTTTCGTGTAATCTGGTTCTTCCCTGTATATCCTCACAGCCTACAGACACTTGTTGCTAACGAATTACCCTAGAGTGACCTCTCTTAGAAAAGGCAAGGCTGACGAAGTTCCGGTCAGAGTCTGGCTCTGCTTGGACTTCTCACTGCTCGGACTTCTCACTGCACGACACTCTCAGAGTTCTCCTGGTTTCAAATTTCTTCACCTAAGCAATCTTACAAAGCACTCCTGATACTCGATTTCCACCTGGTAATTCCGCAATGGGTTCTTGAGAGGTTTGGTTTGGAGAACTCTCCATAATCACCCACAAGCTGCTACACAAGGCAAGGCACAGGTGTTTGATTGTCTAGATTTCAGGTAATTTCACGCCATGAGAATCTGAGTTTTAACTAGGAGAAACTGCCGATTAACCTAATTTTCCCATCTGTAGAATCAGTAACAATCAGGTAAGCAGCTTAACAAGCAATGAGGGCGAACCTTATCTTTATTATTGTAGATTTAGAGCGCACTTCCAGAAAATACTTCTAGATATCTAGTTGGGTAATTAGTATAGCATTGAGAGGAAGAACACCCTGATTCAGTCGGCAGTAGCCAATGATTTGTGCCAATTGTGCAAAAATCAGATGCTGCTACAATCGTGACTGATGATCATAGCGCAAAAAGTACCTGGAAGTTCTACAAAGGTAAGAATTCAGGAGTCAGGAGTCAGTAGAGACGTTCCGCCGGAACGTCTGTACAGGAATCAGAATATTTGCTTGCATCAGGAATATAGAAGAGCCAGTTTTTCAAGAAATTATCAAGCTCGACTTGAAAAGCCTGATTTCTACTGGATTCTGAATCCTTACCTACAAAGTACAAATAAAGTAAAACAGATTGAAATGGGTGGTACTATTATGTTAGCTCAATTCCAGAGCTTGTATCCTAACGGCAGTATTATTTCCGAATTAATACAGATTTTTCAAGGCAAATATATCGTTCGAGTTAGCTTGCAAATTGAAGGTGTCACCCGTGCCACGGCTATGGCGGGAGCAGACACTGTAGAAACGGCTGAAGATCAAGCCAGAAATCGGGCGTTGATGGTTTTGGGCATCAGTAATACCGATACAGCACTAGCATTTTCTCCAAAACCAACGGTAAAAACCACCAATGTCTTAAATGAGTCCGTCCCTGTGTTGGGCGATGTTGTCAGTAGTCAATGGTCGGTGGACAGTCCAGAAACATCCACACACCCCGTAATTGAAAGGAAGAACAATACTAGCAACGATACCTATAACCAAGGTTTAGGTCATAGTTTTTCGGGAACGACTACCAAAGAAGAACAATTTGATACCGCAGCGCCCAACTTGGAAATTGTACCTAGTCCAGAACCTGAACCACAACCTTTACCAGAAATTACTGTCAGTAATGTCACCCCATTTACTCCACGTAGTTATTCTCCTCCAGAAGATATGGGCTTACAGTCAGGAATGGGAAAACGGAAAAACAAAAGCGAACCTGTCAATTTATCTGATGTCATTGCCCAAACCGATGTCCAAATAGAACGTTTGGGCTGGACAAAAGAACAGGGAAGAGAACATCTCAAAAAAACCTACGGTAAATTGGGACGTTCTTTACTCAGTGAGACAGAGCTACTAGATTTTCTCAACTACCTCAAATCTCAACCAGACCCTATAGCCGGGTTTTAAGAGAAGGGAACTCTTAACTCTTAACTCTTAACAGGAAAGAGGCAAAAAAAGTTAATATTCTCCCCCTGCCCCCCTGCTTTCTTCACTGTCACCTGTTACCTGTTACCTACACTACAGCCATTGGACGGCTACCGGCGGCGTGACGGTCAATTACTTGGTCGATTAAACCATATTCCTGGGCTTCTTCTGGAGACATGAAAAAGTCCCGTTCGGTATCTTCCGCAATACGCTCAAGTGGCTGACCAGTATGTTCGGCTAAATATCCATTCAGCTTGCGCTTGTGGTATAAAATTTCCCGTGCCTGAATTTCAATATCAGTCGCTTGTCCTTGAGCGCCGCCTAAAGGTTGGTGAATCATGATCCGCGAATGAGGCAAACTCATCCGCTTACCTTTAGTACCTGCACTTAGCAGAAAAGCACCCATACTCGCGGCTAGTCCGGTACAAATAGTACAGACATCGGGGCGGATGTTCTTCATGGTGTCAAAAATTCCCATTCCCGCCGTCACTGAACCACCAGGAGAATTGATGTACATATAAATGTCTTTCTCCGGGTCTTCCGAATCTAAAAACAGCAATTGGGCAACAATGAGGTTAGCTAAATTGCTATCTACCTGTTGTCCCAAAAAAATGATGCGCTCACGTAACAGCCGTGAGTAGATATCAAAGGCGCGTTCGCCTCGACCCGATTGTTCAATAACGATAGGAATCATTGAGCTTATTTGTAGCTATTTGTCATTTATTCTATCGATGAGAAAGGCTGATTGTGTTAAAACAGGGGAATTAACCAAAAATCTTTTCAGATTTATGATTTCACTGTGTCTAATGCGAAGCTACGGTATGGGGCTTTTCAGCCTATTTTCTGAATAAATAATCAATAAAATAATAAGAGGTTTAAGAGGTTCAGATCAAGCAGATTCGTTTGTCAAGCCAATCTAAAATTATATATCTAAAATCAAAATTTTTTTCAAGGCACTTTTTGAGGTTGATTGGGGTCTAAGTAATTATGGCGTTATGAAAATAGGGTTAATCAAAGATTAATCTAGATTCTGAGCCTTGCATTCATCTAATAGAACCATTGAAACATAATTAAATTAGCTTGCATTAATTTGGCAACGCTATCATTGAGAAAAAATTTTCAGGCATTAGTAACTTTTTTCACAAATTTTAACTTTTTTCTGGTTAATATTCCGGACATATTTTTCAAATCAGGTAAATCGGGTTTATGAGGTGTATTTAGATTAACCCATCTAAGCTGAAATGCTATTGATCAAGAGAGAGGAGTGCTATGCTGGAAAGACTTATACAAGCTGCCTTAATCACTTTTTTACTGCACCTGATCGCAGGACTAAACACTAGTAATCAAATTCCTCCCAAATCTGTATCACCTATATCGGAAATGCCAGCACCAGTCCTGGGTTCAACCATTCGCTTGTTTAAATAACGCTAAAAGGTGACAGGTGACAGGTGACAGTAAATAATGAATTAATTACCAATTACCAATAGTCCACGCTAAGGGAAGAAACTGATAACTGTTAAAAAGCTAAACTGGTCATAAAAGATAAAAGAGAAATTTCTTTGATTATGACTAATCGCCTGGCTGAAACGAAGAGCCTTTATCTCCGCAAACACGCCGAAAACCCGATTGATTGGTGGTCTTGGTGCGACGAAGCATTGGAAACTGCAAGGGTACAAAATAAACCGATTTTTCTTTCTATTGGCTACTCTAGCTGTCACTGGTGTACGGTGATGGAAGGGGAGGCGTTTTCTGATTTGTCCATCGCCCAATATATGAACGCCAATTTTCTCCCCATCAAAGTAGACCGGGAAGAAAGACCAGACCTGGATAGCATCTATATGCAGAGTTTGCAAATCATGAGTGGTCAAGGGGGTTGGCCTCTCAATGTTTTTCTGTCTCCAGATGATTTAGTCCCGTTTTACGCGGGAACTTACTTTCCTGTTGATCCCCGCTATGGTCGTCCAGGATTTTTACAGGTGTTACAAGCTTTACGCAATTACTACGATACGCAAAAAGAAGAGTTACGCCAACGCAAAGCGGTAATTACTGAAGCTTTGCTGACATCTGCGGTATTACAAAACGGTGCTACTCAGGAAGTTGAAGATCATCAACTATTACAAAAAGGTTGGGAAATCTGCACGGGGATCATCAATCCTCAGCAGGTGGGTAATAGTTTTCCGATGATCCCCTATTGTGAGTTGGCTTTGCGGGGAACTCGGTTTAATTATCAATCTCGGTATGATGGTCTGCAAGTTTGTACTCAACGAGGACTAGATTTAGCTTTGGGTGGGATTTATGATCATCTGGCTGGTGGTTTTCATCGCTACACTGTTGATCCCACTTGGACTGTCCCCCATTTTGAAAAGATGCTCTACGATAATGGTCAGATTGTTGAATATCTGGCTGATTTGTGGAGTGTGGGAATTCAAGAACCAGCTTTTGAAAGGGCGGTGGCTGGAACTGTAAAATGGTTACAAAGAGAAATGACTGCGCCTACGGGTTATTTTTATGCGGCTCAAGATGCGGATAGCTTCACTAACACTACAGCCGCAGAACCGGAGGAAGGTGCTTTTTATGTCTGGAGTTATAGGGAATTACAACAACTGTTAACACCTGAAGAACTCAGGGAATTACAACAGCAGTTTTCTGTTACTCCTAATGGTAATTTTGAAGGTGAGAATGTTTTACAAAGGTTGCATCCAGGTGAACTGAGTCAAACGTTAGAAATTGCTTTGAGTAAGTTGTTTACTACGCGTTATGGTGCTGCACCTGAGTCACTAGCAACTTTTCCCCCAGCACGAGATAATCAGGAAGCGAAAACGACTAACTGGCCTGGTCGCATTCCGGCGGTGACTGATACTAAGATGATTGTAGCCTGGAATAGCTTGATGATTTCTGGTTTGGCTAGGGCTGCTGAGGTTTTCCCACAACCAAGTTATCTGGAATTAGCAGCAACAGCAGCGAAGTTTATCTGGGATCATCAGTTTGTGGATGGGCGTTTTCACCGACTCAATTATGAAGGTGAAGCGACGGTGTTAGCTCAATCTGAAGATTACGCTTTTTTTATGAAAGCATTGTTGGATTTACACCAGGCTGATGTTGAAAATTCTGATTGGTTGGAAAAAGCTGTTGCTCTCCAAGAGGAATTTAATGAATTTCTGTGGAGTGTGGAATTAGGGGGATATTTTAACACATCTAGCGACAATAGTCAAGATTTAATTGTGCGGGAGCGTAGTTATATGGATAATGCTACACCTTCAGCCAATGGAATTGCGATCGCTAATTTGGTGCGTTTATCTTTGTTGACTGATAATCTACATTATCTTGATTTAGCGGAATCAGGATTAAAAGCTTTTAAAGGCGTAATGAGTGAATCTCCCCAAGCTTGTCCTAGTTTATTGACGGCTTTAGACTGGTATCGTAATTCTACATTTATTCGTAGTAACACTGAGAAAATAAGGTCATTGAGGTCTAAGTATCTACCAACTACGGTTTTTGCGATGGTATCAGATTTACCGCCGGGAAATGTGGGTTTAGTGTGTCAAGGGTTGAAATGTCTTCCCGCACCAGGGAGTTTTGAAGAGTTGTTAGAACAGGTGCAGAGGAGTCAAAATAGAGGGTAACCTCAACTCTAGCTATATTTTATATTTTACCGGAAACTACAGATTTATATCCCCGATTTCTTGAAAAATTCGGGGATATGACGAGTGCTGTTGATATTACCGCAACTGTGATAACAAGCTTTTCATTTTAGGAGTAGATAAGAATTTCTGAGCATCAGTAATTATGCTTTGACCCCAAAGTTTCTTCTTCATACAGTGAAAATTAGCAAAGTTTTTATCTAAATTTAATGCTGTTTCTGCTAACTGATAAGCCTGTTTTTCTTCACCTTTACCATACAAAGCCACAGCTAAAGCTAAGGTGGCTTCAGCAGATTGATTATTAATTTTTATAGCTTGTTTCCATTGTTGAATCGCTGTTTCTTTATCTCCCTGTTCATATTTAATGAACCCTATATTATTGATAGCTGTTAAGTTGTTGACATCTTGAGCAACTGTTTGACTATAATTAGACATAGCGTTTCTACCCTTTCCTATTCCTAGTGGATGATAGTTAATACATCTGCTAGGGTAAGAATCCGTAAAATATGAATTGATTTTGATACCTCTAAATATAAGAATTTGGATTTTACTTAACTAGAGTAAATAATGTCATCTTTATTGCATTCCTGATATCAAAGTTACTTATTTATGAGACCTAGTAAAAAATACTTTGTTCCTATGACTACATTAAGCGCCATAGTCCTAGCAGGTGGTAGAAGTTCTCGGATGGGTGAGGATAAAGCTTTAATTCCTATTCAGGGAATACCCTTGTTAGAAAAAGTTTGCAATGTTACCAAAACTTGCACTGATACTATATATATAGTCACACCTTGGCCAGAAAGATATCACAATTTGCAGTTACCTGGATGTAAATTTATCCAAGAAAACCCCATTGACACACAAGGACCCCTAGTAGGTTTTGCACAAGGACTGGAGAGAGTAAGAACAGAATGGGTATTATTACTAGCTTGTGACTTACCGAACTTGCAAGTTGAAGTGTTGCAAGATTGGGTAAACAGACTGGATACTGTAGAAGTAGACAATATTGCTTGTTTGGTCAAAAATACTAAAGGTTGGGAACCTCTTTGTGGTTTTTATCGCAGTCGTTGTTTAACGCTACTTTTAGATTTTATCAATCAAGGAGGACGGTCTTTTCAAGCGTGGCTGAAATTATATCCAGTTGCACTTTTACCTTTATCAGAACCAGATATGCTATTTAATTGTAATACTCCAGAAGATTTATCTTCACAAGAATAAACTTCGCGTGACTGTGCGCTAAAAACCAGAAATTAATTATGCGTTGGAAATCATCTGTAATAGCACTTATCTTGACTCTGTTTTTATTCTCCTGTAACACAGCGACAACGCAAACATCAGGAGGAAAATCAAATATCATCACAGCACAACAATCACCAAAAACATCAGCTAAAAGAGTTGTCGCACTTTCCTCTCTTGCTGCTGACATTATTTCTCAGTTAGACGCAACTAATTTAGTAGGAATTACTGGTAGTTCTTTATTTAAAAATGAATCCAGATTTGAGGATATTCCTCGTGTGAGCGAAGGGCAAAATGCACCAAATTTAGAAAAAATTGTGTCTTTAAATCCAGATTTAGTAATTGGTACAGCAGGTTTTTCTAATGTACCTATGCAAAAACTCCAACAGCTAGGAATACCGACTTTATCGACTAAAGTAAATAACTGGGAATCTTTAGAAGCACTCACTAAAACACTTGCTGAGAAAATTAATGTAGATCCCCAGCTTTTATTAAATCGCTACAAAACTTTTTTACCAGATCATCCCAATCAAAATATTTCTACTTTAGTTTTAGTTAGCCGCCAACCAATTTTAACACCAAATAAAAACAGTTGGGCTGGTGATTTAATTTCCAAGTTTGGCGCTAAAAATATAGCCGCAGAGTTACAAGGTAATAGTCCCATCGGTGGATATGTGACGCTTTCACCTGAGAAAGTTTTAGAGACAAATCCAGAAGTTTTAATTGTTGTTAATGCTGAAGCAAACCTATTAAATTCTTTAAAAAAAGAACCTTTTTGGCAAAAACTGCAAGCTACTAAAAATAATCGAGTTTATGTTTTTGATTATTACGGATTAGTAAATCCTGGTAGTCTAGATGCGATTGAAAAAGCTTGTCAGGAGTTAAAGAAGATATTTTTAGCAAGTAAGTAAAATATAGATACCCGATTTCTGTGAGCAGTCGGGTATCTGGGTTAATTTGAGATTCTGATTCTATTTTTGAGCGATGGGGACATTTTTTTGTTTTTGATTATTTCCACCCATAATGCTGCGGAAATATAATCCACCAATGCTTAGTAACAATATAAAATATCCGAAAGCTTGGACTACATAGATTTTATCTCTATAGCCAAATAAAGATTTGATCACAATACCAGGAAACTTTTCATCAGGTAAAATACTGGTGGTATTCCAAACCATTGGACCGAGAATACAAGAGTGAATTCTGGTAAAGTGTTGATAATAGAAACAAAGATTTTCTGAAGAACGACTACTCAAAGCAAGATTAGCCATAGCTTCATCAAAATGTTGTAAACTTGAAACTACTAACCCAGAAACAATTAATATTAATAAAATGCCCATGACTTGGAAGAATTGGCGAATATTAATTTTTACACCCCATTTAAATAATAAAACACCAATTCCTGCTGCTACGGCTAAACCACCAAGTGCGCCTAAACTGGGTAATAAACCTTGTTGAAAATTTGCCGCTACAAATAAAACGGTTTCAAAACCTTCGCGGATAACGGCTACTAAAATTAAACTAAAAACACCCCAACCAGCATTTGAATTTTGTGTCAGTGCTTCGTTAACTGCACCCTCTACTTGTGCTTTCATAAATCTGGCTTGTTTTGTCATCCAGATGAGCATCCAACTGAGCATGAATATTGCTAAAACACTAAATACACCTTCTAATGTTGGCTCAACTACAGAGGTATATTGAGGATTAATAGAACCCAAAAATTTAATGATCCCAGTGAATAAAAAACCGATTAAAGCACTAACAATAATACCAACAACAACACCAGCGTATACCCAAGAGTTCAGTCGAGATTGTTTGGCTTTTCTCAATAATGCTAGGACAATACCAACAACCAGAGCAGCTTCTACTCCTTCTCGGAGGGTAATAACAAAAGTAGGTAAAGCGGTACTAAAATTCATTGCTATTAGTTATTAGTTATTAGTTATTAAGTAGAAAGGCGCAAAACAACAGAAATATGTAACGCAACGTCAAGTTGCCTAAAAACCTCTTCCCTCCAGCATAGCTGCCTTGTCATCACGACAATTTTTAACGCCGACCTACTTAGTGATTGGTCATTAGTTCAAAAAGTTAAATTTTGACTAATGACCATTGCGTATTAGCTGAAATCGCGGAGCATTTTTTTCAATTCGAGATTGTGCATCTCTTCTTGTCCAATCATGCCACGGGCGAATTCTTCTAAATAGATGCTGGCGTTAGTAACGGTTTCTAGGAGATTTTTGTACAAATCCAATGCCGTTTTTTCGTGGGATAAACTTTCTGCCAAAATATCTTTGACTGTGTGCTTATAAGTTTCCTCCATTGGGGCGATTTTTAAGGAGGGATGTCCTTCTAAACCAGTGAGAATTTCTCCTACTTGTTGGGCATGAAGTAGAGATTCACTAGCTTGGGCTTTGAAAAAAGCCACAATTGGCAAGCGGTTTGGACCTGTCACCATTAAGGAATAATGGGTGTAGCGGACTACCCCAGCTAGTTCAAATTCCATAATGGCGTTGAGTAGGTCGATGGTCTTTTTTTGGTCAAGTTCTTGCATCAGTTGTTAAGGTCAGCAAAATTACAATTGAAGATTATTGAGTTATAAGTTATGGGTCAGATGTTAGACTTTTCTTATGTGTGGAAAAATTCAACTATCTTCACTCTCTAACTCCTAACTATTTTTTATCTTCCTATTCATTTTAAACTTGTTATTCTGTGTTTCCAATGGTGTAAAAATACTAACTTTGTGCTTTAGTGTTAGTTTTGTCCAGCACTTTTTGGGTGTTTTCCTCTATGGTTTTAACTAGCTTAGTAACATCTTCAGGGGTTTTGACTGCTTGTGCAGGTGGGATAGCAGCAGGCCAAACTTTCAGAAGTTCTGCTAAAGCCGTATCTATGGCTTTGTGTGCTTCGGGATTTGCTTGAGCCATTTGGCTAGAAATGGTTTTATATAGTTCATTAGAGTAGACGACAAAACCACGGGAGTCTTGATATTCTATTGGTTCGGTAATTTGGCCTTTTGCTACTGCTGCGCCATATTCTGCGTTAGCTGCATCTAGCAAGCCATTAATTACCTGTA
>RDYJ01000095.1 GCA_004293145.1 Nostocales cyanobacterium
TTCCCATTGTTCCCGTTTCAGGGTTTTGATAACAACTAAACGATTTTCTTCTGTATCTTCTGCAAGATAGGTTTCACCAAAGCCACCCCCACCAATGACCTTTTTAATGATATACTGTCCGTTCTGTAAACTGGTGTTAGGTGTCCAAACTTGCATATTGTCAGAATCAGGATATCCAGGATGAAATATAATATACAGGATATCAGGATTTTTTGAATTTGTCTGGGTTAAGTTTCGCGCAAAGACGCAAAGACGCAAAGAAAGAATTGTCTGAATCAGGATGTCCAGGATTTGAGGATTTACAGGATGGGGTTTATAAATTTGGTGGTGGGGATTTTTTGATGTGGGTGAAAATGACGATGTTGGAAGTTTAAAACCCTATATATATTGCGCCCACAGATTTTCACTCATAACATAAGTGTACAATAATTTTTTCGACTTGTCAAGTCTAAATTTGTCTGATAGCGAAGCGTGGCGCAAGCCATATCAGAAAAATTAAACGCAGATTAACGCAGATGAACGCGGATGTTAAACTAATTTCTTCTTTGCGTCTTTGCGTCTTTGCGTGAGACTTAACTCTTAAAAATCCCCACTACCAATTTATCAATCACATCCTGTAAATCCTAAAATCCTGGATATCCTGATTCAGACAAATAAAATTTTACCTTCCTTTCTTCCCCTTCTGCCAACTTTGGCTATTCGGCTTTTTACTAAACTCCCCGTTCGGAAAAAGTCGCGCTTCCAACTCCTCATAACTACCTTCAAAATCACACTTACCATAAAGCGGACATTGACGACAATAAACCCCTTTAGTGTAACGTTCTAAATTTTCCCGATTGAAAAAATAAGGTTTGTGACTAAAGGTACTCGCTACCCATTGCCATGACATATTATTACTCGCTGGGTCACCATCAAGCAAGTGTTGTAAAAACCATTTTGCGCCAACTTGCCATTGAATACGTCGCCAATGGATAATATAAGCTGCTAACCACATTCTGATATGGTTGTGTAGGTAGCCGGTTTCTCGTAATTCCCGACTAAAGTTATCAATACAAACCAGTCCTGTTGTACCTTCTGTAATATCTGTCGGTAGCTTTGCTGCGTAGTTTGCTACTTTATAACCGGTTTTGTATTCTTCTTGATTTTGCCAAATTCCTGTTCCTAGTTTAACATATAGCCTTTGCCAGTAGTCGCGCCAAGCTAATTCATTAATTAGTTTAGTGGCATCTTCTGGATTTTCCACACGTGCAAGAATATGATCTCTAATTTCCCGTAAACTCAAGACACCATAACGAATGTAAGGTGATAATCTAGTAACTGCACCAGTTAAAGAATTACGTGTTTTTGCGTAAATTATCGGGTCTACTTTTTTGAGTGTTTCCGCTGCTGCTTTGCTTCCTCCCATAGTAACGCTAATGTGATCATCTCGTTCTGCGGCTTGAGGGAACTGTTCGCGCAAGTAAGCTATTAATTCCTCTCTACTGGTAAAATCACGTAACATAGTCTTCTAGGTTTAGACCTAAATATAATGACAAGTTGAATTAGTGGCAATTTCAATATAACTATATTATCCTCTAGCTTACATCAAGTTTTACCTGGAAAAAATAATGACAAAACATCCATCTTTACAAGAACAACAAGGTTACTATCGTTATGACCCGAATAACTTAGAGCAAAAGGGATATGCACGGTTATTTTCCTACACTGGGGAAGATGGCGCTATACGTTACATCTTAACAAAACTAGGCGAAAATCTGGTAGAACAAGGAAAACTTTCCCAACCTTGGACTTTATTGTTAACAGAGTTAGATAAAAAAGCTGAAGAATTACAGGAAAATTGGTTAAATATTTCAACTTTATTGGTAGACTGCAAAGTTTTTCAATCAGGATGGCTTAATTTTGATTTACCTCCCAATGAACAATTTAATAGTAGTTATATCCAAGAAAGAAAAAAGTTAATTCAAACAATTGCTGCTGCTAAAAAAGCAGTCGAAACAGTAAATAAAAATCTACCTCCCCTAACAAAAAATGAAGAACAAAGAAAGTTATTTTTTCAAGCATTAGCGAAAACTGCGGATATTAAACCTCCTGTAATGAGTATAATTCATCAACGGGATGGAGGGTTAAGTGATAAAGAATTTGTTCGTCAACGTTTAGCAGGTGCTAACCCCACAGTTATCCGCCGAGTGCAAGCAAATGATCAAAATTTAATTCAATCTTTGGCTTCTCAACCTTACAAATTAGCTAATAATGGAACTATTGATTTAATCAAGTCTGCAAGTGAAAACCGTTTGTTTATTGCTGACTATCCAATGTTCAAGGATTTGAAAATTACAGATTTACAACCTGGTAAATATGTGGGTAGTCCGGTGGCTTTATTTCACAATACAGATAAAGGTTTAGAACCCGTATTAATTGAAGTTGAAAAAGGCAGAGTTGTCACTCCAGGAATTATCGGAGAATCAGCAGATGATTGGATGAAAGCAAAGTTATATTTCCAGACTGCGGATGCGACACATCATGAATTAATTGCTCATTTGGCTTATACTCATTTAGCAATGGAATCCTTATCTATTGCTACTCCCAGACAGCTACCAACTAATCACCCAGTTTATCAATTATTATCTCCCCATTTTAAGTTTTTAATTGCCATAAATAACCAGGGAAATGGTATTCTGTTATCAGAAGGAGCAGCAATTGATAATTTAATGGCTCCCACCATCGAAACTTCTTCCAAGTTAATGAATAAGGCTTATCGGGAAAAGTCTTTTTGGTATTATTCCCTATTGAATGATATTGAAGTTAGAGGAATAGAACCTAAATTATTACCAGACTTTCCCTATCGAGATGATAGTTTATTATTGTGGGAAGCTGTTGCAAAATACACAACTCGCTATTTACAACGTTACTATCCAGATGATAAAGCAGTCATACAAGATACCTATTTACAAAATTGGGCTGAAGAACTCAGCGCACCTTTAAACACCCGTCCAAAATCAGACTTTCCCCAAGCACCTGGATGGTTTCCTCAAGAATTAGTCGCAGCATCAGGAATAGAACCCCAAGCATTACCTTCTTATCCCCGTGTCCCAGGGTTTACAAAAATAGGTAGTTTGCAACAACTAATAGACATTGCAACCATCGTTATTTTTACCTGTGGACCCCAGCACGCAGCTTTGAATTTCAGTCAATACGATTACTTTAGTTATGTTCCTAACGCACCATTAGCAATTTATAGCCGCCCAGATACACCAGCTAGTTTAGAAGAAATTCTACCACCAACAAACAGAGATTTAGAACAAATGCAATTAACTTTCGCATTAAGTGGAATTAACTGGAGTAAATTAGGAAGTTCTGATTTTATTCAATTTGTTGATAAAATTGATAAACAAATTCTTGCTCAATTTCAAAACGATTTATTGGAAATCGAAAGCAAAATTAAAACCCGAAATCAGCAACGTTTAACAGCTAGTGGTGTTGAATATCCCTATCTTTTACCTTCTCGCATTCCCAACAGTATTAATATTTGAGGAGAAAAGATTTATAATTAACCGCAGATGGACGCAGATGAACACAGATAACTTAATAATTTAGGTTCTTACTATCTGCGTTTATCCGCGTTTATCTGCGTTGGAAATTATTTATTTTTTATCATTCCATCATGACTAACATTCCCCAAGTCGGACAACCAGCACCTGATTTTTCCACCCCGGATCAAAACGACAAACTTGTTACCCTCACTGACTGTAACCAGTGGATAGTCCTTTATTTCTACCCCAAAGACGACACTCCTGGATGTACCACAGAAGCCAAAGATTTCACCGATTTATCTTCACAATTTACTGCTTTAGGCGCTAAAATCATTGGTGTTAGTCCAGATTCAAGTAAATCCCATTGCAAATTTATTGACAAACATAATTTATCAATTACCCTATTAAGCGACCCCGAACATCAATTAATAGAAGCCTATGGTGCTTGGCGTTTAAAGAAGTTTATGGGTAAAGAATATATGGGGGTTGCGCGGTCAACTTTCTTGATTTCCCCTGATAAAATCATCGCCTATTCTTGGCCAAATGTCAAAACAAAAGGTCATGGTCAAGCAGTATTAAAAAAGTTGCAAGAACTAGCTGCTAAATAGACGGCTATTAGTGAGCGATTTATCGCTCTCCCTCAGCTTTTATTAACTTCTTTATAGTCATTTTATCGTTTGTTTTCAAACTGTTAATTAATTTTAACTTTGTCTGATTAGGCCACGTTATAAAATAACATGATCATTTAGACCTTATATAATAGAAATAGCACCTCTATTTTATGAATTTATGAATATGGTTCAGATCATCCAAGCGCAAAATATTACCCTTGCTTACTTAAAACAAAAATTTGCTCTGGAAAAGTCTAAGGATCAACTTTTTTTTACAGAGTGGCTAGAAGATTTACCGATAATCTCTGAATTAGAACAGCAATATTTAGACCGAGTTAGAAAAAATTATCTTGGCTTAGTGGAAACTTCTAGTATTTTAGAAGATGCAGTTAAATTAGTGGTATTATCTCCCTTACTAGATTTAGCTGGTTTCTATGAATCTCCTTTTTATATTGCTACAGAAGAACCTATAGAAATTAGTGAAACAATAATCACTGATGAACAGGAAACCGGATCAGAAATTACAGAGATTATCAAAGGTAAAATTGATGTTTTAGTTCTCCAACAGCAGTTATGGTTATTGGTAATTGAAGCTAAAAGGGCTAATTTTTCCCTAGCTAAAGCCATACCCCAAGCACTGACTTATATGTTAGCAAATCCTCACCCTAATTATCCTTTATATTCATTGGTAATTAATGGTGAAGATTTTCAATTTATTAAACTCACCCAAAAAGATAAACCCAGGTATGCTTTGTCTGATAGATTCACTTTATATAGACGGGAAAACGAACTATATCAAGTTCTGAAAATTCTCAAAAAAATAGGTCAAATATTGAGTTAATTGTTGAGTTAATTTATGTCTAATCGTCCTATCTACCTCGATAATCATGCTACCACACCCGTAGATGAACGGGTACTCAATGCCATGATTCCTTATTTTACCGAAAAGTTTGGTAATGCAGCTAGTATAAGTCATGTTTACGGTTGGGAATCAGAAGCAGCAGTTAAACAAACCAGGGAAATTTTAGCAACTGCTATTAATGCGAAACCAGAAGAAATTGTCTTTACCAGTGGTGCAACAGAAGCGAATAATTTAGCCATCAAAGGTGTAGCAGAAGCCTATTTTTCTCAAGGTCAACATATTGTCACTGTCGCAACTGAACATAAAGCAGTTTTAGACCCTTGTGAATATTTAAGAAATATGGGTTTTGAAATTACAATTCTCCCAGTGCAAAAAGATGGGTTAATTGATTTAGAACTATTGAAAAAATCCTTACGCCATGATACGGTTTTAGTATCGGTGATGGCTGCAAATAATGAAATTGGCGTTTTACAACCATTAGCAGAAATTGGTAAAATCTGCCGAGAAAAAGAAATTATTTTTCACACCGATGCAGCCCAAGCTGTTGGTAAAATACCCTTAGATGTGGAAGCATTAAACATTGATTTAATGTCTTTAACAGGTCATAAAGTTTATGGACCAAAAGGTATCGGTGCTTTATATGTTCGTAGACGCAACCCCAGAGTTCAACTTGCAGCGCAACAGCATGGGGGAGGACATGAAAGAGGTATGCGTTCTGGGACTTTATACACACCGCAAATTGTTGGTTTTGGTAAAGCTGTGGAAATTGCTATTTTAGAACAAGAAACCGAAAATCAACGCATTGGAGAATTAAAAGCAAGACTGTGGAAACAGTTATCAGCTGTGGAGGGAATTTATCTGAATGGACATCCCCAAAAAAGATTAGCAGGAAATTTGAGTATTAGTGTTGAAGGGGTTGATGGTGCTGCACTTTCTTTAGGTTTACAACCAATAGCAGCAGTGTCTTCTGGTTCTGCTTGTTCCTCAAATAATGTTGCACCTTCCTATGTGCTGACAGCTTTAGGATATCCCGAAAAATTAGCCTATGCTACCGTGCGGTTTGGGATTGGCAGATTTAATACTGTTGAGGAAATTGATACAGTTGCAAAACATTTCATAACTACTGTGAAAAGTTTAAGAAGTTCCTTAGTAAGGATTTAAAACCTACTTACTTTAGAAAAAAAATAATAATTTCAAGTATGTAGATGTGCAAATTAGACAGGGTTTAGCAATACTAAACCCCTATAGGAGTCCTATATCAACTCCTTAATTCTTAGTTATAATGACTGGGTATTAGTCTTAATCTGATTCCAAGCTTCCACAACAGACTTTAATTGTTTCGGCAGTCCATCTTGAGAAATATCGTTATATTGCACTGTTCCTTCTTTGCTGGTGAGGGTATAGGTAATATAATCAGCAGCACCGCTAGGTGCTGGATAACTGAGATTTACATATTTAGCCACTCTTTTTTTCTCCAACAACTTTTCAAACTGTTTTAGTTGTTGTAAAGAAACTCTGCGAACGCTACGTTCAGAATCATTTGCATCACCAATACGCACACGGGTTAACAACCCATCATTACGTAAAACTGTTTGATAGGTTCTCCCAGTAATACCACCACTAGAAATTTCTCGAAATACTATACCTTCATCTAAAGGTGGTGGTAATTCGTTTGCAGGAATTGGTACAGGTTTAATATCTTTAACGCTTTTATGTTGGACATTAAGAGAATTGGCAAAAGCAGAATTATTGATGAAAGTTAATCCACTACCGATAGATAAAACAGCAGTTAATATTAAAGAAACTGCGATTTTATTTTGAGTGTTTATGGCTTTGAAGGTTGCAGAGTTTTTCATATTCACTAAATGAGCAATATTTGAGAATTTCTAAAATTTGACGTTAAAGTGTGAGACATTGTGGCCGCAAATTTTCCAAATTACTAATTATCAGAACCTATACCAATTTATCAACTTGAGTTTTCATCAGCCTTTGTACACTCACTAAAGCTCGATTTAATTCATAATTTCTGATTTCTGGATTTTGTAAATAAGCCTGTTGTTCTTCTTCAATCATTTTTACATCTTGAATCACTAAACCATCAAGTAACTTCTGCGCTGCACCAAATAAGCTATCTTTGATAAATTTGCGAAACCATATAGGTAATTTGTGTAATCGCCAAAAGGCATTGAGTGAGGTAAAATGAATTAAATAAGCTTTTGTTTGTGTCTCATTCACCGGACACAATAAACAGTAAATTTTAAAATCATTACCCAAAGTAGAAACCCAATGGGGATAAACATAACTTACATCTAATGGTTCAGGATGCAAGCGTCGCAAGGCGGGAAAAAATAATTGAGATATTGACCAAATTTTATCTATTTTATAATAACTTTGGGCTGTATAATGGGCATGAACGCTATTTTCATCTTCATCAATATTTTGCAATGATGCTTCCGCCCAAGCTTGCAAATCTTGATGTAAATATCCATGATACATATCCATCAAGTTTTCAATTAAATAGGAATAATGGGCTTGGGTATTAATGACAGAAACTGTGGCAATATAATTTAAATTATCCCATTCTGGTAAACCTAATGGTTCTATATTTGGTTCTACATCTGCGGGAAATAACCAAATAAAACCGTCTTGTTCTTTGACTGGATAACGGCGAATTTTACAACTTGGGATTTTTTGATTATCTGCTAAGTAGGGAACTGCTGCACATTTACCTTCACTATTGAAGCGCCAACCGTGATAAGCACATTCTAATTCGTTATTAATAACTTGCCCGTGACTAAGTTTAACTTGACGGTGAGGACAACGATCTTCCAAAGCGTGAACTTTTCCCGTATGATCTCGATAAAGTGCGATCGCTTGTTTCCAAAGCATTATACCTAACGGCTTATTTATAACTTCATTACTCCGTGCAACTACATACCAATGATTTGGATTAATCCCAAATTTGCGGACACTTGTTTGTATGAAGGAAGAGACAGAGGTAGTGGATTCAGGTATTATTTGCTGCATAAAATGTTAATATTTAGATATATTCAAAGATATAGTATAGAAATCATATTTGATTTTTGCGATCGCTAGGTAAACCTTTATTTCTTCTTTCCTGTTCCCTGTTCGCTGAACTTCTGACTCAAGCCAATTTTGCCTACAAACGATAAAGTAGTTATAGATTAAAGTAGTAAATCTATCAAGGAATAAGTCTGTATGACAAGCTACCCAGAAACCCTAACTCCTAATGAATTGGTTGATGAAATTATTGCCGAAACAACAGGTTTAAACCATATAGAAGTAATTGAAAACGTTATCGGTACGTTAGAACAGAATAACAGCGCTATGGTTAGGCACACACCAGGGGGTGCTTATCTGTGGAAGTTTCAATATGGCAGTGTAGAAGTATTTGTACAACTCACTGGTTCTACTGATGAAGATACTATCACCGTTTGGTCTGTGGTGCTGAACTTACCCGCCAAAGATGAACCCAAATTAATGCGCTATCTGCTAGAGTTGAACTGCACAAGTACCTTTGAAGCCCGTTTTGGCATTATTGAAAATCAGGTTGTTGTGATTTCCTCACGCACTTTAGCAGAATTGTCACCAGGGGAAGTTTCCCGTATAATTACCATTGTTGCCACCATTGCTGATGATAATGATGAAGCATTAGTTGCTGAGTATGGTGCAGCTTAGGCAATTTCAGATTTTGGATTTTAGATTTTAGATTTTGTGGTAAAACAGGTTTGGCGACTAATTCCTTGTTTCGCAGCTGCTGGTAAGATACAAATGGCAGTTGATAAATGGTTACTTGAACAACACGAGTCAGGAAAGCATCCTCCCACTCTGCGGTTTTATACTTGGTCGCCACCCGCCATTTCTCTGGGTTATCATCAAAAACAATATCCTGAATATTGGCAAAATCTAACTTGGCATAGTGATAAGCTTGATGTGGTGCGTCGTCCTAGTGGTGGAAGGGCGGTTTTACATCAAGGTGATTTAACTTATGCTGTTATGACTTCTGAAATAGCGGGAAGTCGTATTCAGGTATATGCAAAGATTTGTGAGTTTTTGATTCAAGGCTGGCGATCGCTCGGTGTAGAGTTAAACTATGGTCAAGCTGGCCGGGGTTATATCCACAATCCTAACTGTTTTGGCACGGCCACTGGTGCAGATTTAATTTTAGCCAATGGTAGTAAATTAATTGGTAGCGCCCAACTGCGAAAAGGTGAAGCAATTTTACAACATGGTTCTATAATTTTACACCCAGACGCAGATTTATTTAAACAGGTGTTTGGGAAAGATGCTTTTACTCCTGTCCAACTACCAGAAAATTTAAACCAACAAACAATTATAAATGCCTTAGTTATTGCGGCCTGTGAATGTTTTAATATGCAGGTAGAAGTTAGTCCACTTACAGAAAATGAATGGTTAGAAATTTTCAACAACTGCTAACTAGCCATAATTAAATCACTGATTATGCAAATCCAAACTACCGCCCAAATTATCATCAATGGTAAAATAGAGGATGTATTTGATTCCTCAATTGAGTCTCAAAATTTACCCAAATTTTTCACTGGTTATAAATCCATACCTGCAATTATTCATGCGAAAACCACAGATGGTCTACCTCTCCATCAAGGTAGCATGAGAATTGTTAAAAATAGCGATAGTTCAGAAATAGAAGAAATTATTATCAATCTACAACGTCCCACAATTCAAGAATACGAATTAATGCGGGGTTTTCAGCCGCCCTTTTCTTGGTTAGTCAGTTCCGCTTCGGGAAAGTGGTTATACTCAAACGTAAATTCAGGAACACAAATCATCTGGCAGTTTGAATTTAAAATGAAAAATTATTTGACATATTTATTTTTCAATGTAGCCATAAAAAAGATGTTTCAACAAGCCCAAATGATTTGCTTAGAAAACCTCAAAGCCTTTGTTGAACAATGAAATGCGTAATATCGGAAAATCTATCTAAGCAAAAAGCGTCTGGGAGTGTTACCGTGTTTCCACCCCAAACGCTTTTTGAACTTTGCTCCTCACACACAAATAGACTATATCACTGGTTCAATTAAATAGCAAGTGTTTTACCTTAAATCTTATATTAGTAATTTAAATATGTCATTTGTTGCCAAAATAAAAAGCGCCTGGGAGTGTTACCGTGTTTCCACCCCAAACGCTTTTTATATTCAACATTGCTCCTCACACAAAACAACCATATCACTGAAGTTGAAAAATGGCAAGTCTTGGGGATAAAAATTTTAGAATTGAGTTATAGCAGTGCTTTAAATCCCCGACTTCTTAGAAAAGTCGGATATCGGGTTTAATGGCTTAGTGTAAGAAGTGGCGAACACCAGTTACAACCATCAATAAACCCAGTTCATCAGCAGCTTTGATAGAGTCTTTATCGCGCAGACTTCCCCCTGGTTGGACAATGGCCGTAATTCCAGCTGCGGCTGCGGTTCTGACAGTATCATCAAAGGGGAAGAAACCATCACTAGCTAAAACTGCACCTTTCGCTTTTTCTCCTGCTTGTTCTACAGCTATTTTTGTCGAACCGACACGGTTCATTTGTCCAGCACCTACACCTAAAGTTGTCCGGTCTTTGCTGATGACAATAGCATTAGATTTAACGTGTTTACAAACTTTCCAAGCAAACAATAATTCTGCTAATTCTGCCTGTGTGGGTTGACGTGCGGTGACAACTTGCCAATTACTGGGGTCAGCAACGATATCATCCGCAGTTTGCACTAAGAAACCACCCGCGATTGCTCTGACAGTATCTTTGGGACCAGTCAGCAAGTCGGGTAGAATTAAAACTCTGACATTACCTTTCTGCGTTAGAATTTCCTGCGCTTCCTGATCACAACCAGGTGCAACCACGCATTCTAAAAAGGTCTTCGTTAACTCTGTCGCTGTGGCTGCATCAATAGCTCGGTTTAAAGCCACAATTCCCCCAAAAGCCGAGGTAGAATCAGCATTAAAGGCTTTTTGATAAGCGTCAAAAATTGTTTCAGCCTCAGCAGTTCCACAGGGGTTAGTATGTTTAATAATTGTCGCTGCGGGACTTTCGGTAAATTCAGCAATAATGCGGCGTGCAGCTTCCAAATCTACCAAATTATTATAGCTGAGTTCCTTACCTTGCAGTTTCGTTGCCGCTGCCCAACCTGTGGGTTTAGTTCCCGTTTGATACCAAGCAGCCGGTTGATGGGGGTTTTCACCATAGCGCAACGATTGAATTTGTGTACCGGAAATATTGTATGTTTCTGGTAAACCTTCAGTTTCTACCCCAGCTAAATAAGCAGCAATGGCATTATCATAACTGGCAGTGTGTAAAAAGCCTTTTAAGGCGCATTTTTGGCGAAACTCCAAAGAAGCTGACCCATTTTCGCGTAATTCTTGCAAATACCCATCATATTGCTCAGGATTGCATAATACAGTTAGATGGGCAAAGTTTTTTGATGAAGCCCGTAACATCGCAGGTCCACCAATATCAATTTGTTCCACCGCATCAGCCAAAGTGACACCAGGTTTAGCAATAGTTTCCTCAAAAGGATAAAGATTTACCACCACTAAATCAATCGGACGAATTTGATTATTTTCCAAATCTGTCACATCTTGGGCTAGGTCTCGCCGTGCTAAAATGCCCCCATGAATGCGGGGATGGAGAGTTTTCACCCGACCGCCTAAAATTTCCGGTGAACCTGTATAATCAGAAACCTTTGTTACAGGTATTCCCGCATCTTTCAGGGTTTTGGCTGTTCCCCCACTGCTGATAATATCAAAGCCAAATTCTTCAACTAAGCTGCGGGCTAGGTCAATTATACCAGTTTTGTTAGATACACTCAGCAGGGCTAGACGCGCCATAATTCCCCCAGTTTCCTTTGACGACAAAATTGCAAATAGATGATTATTGTACCTAAAGGGTGGCAGTTGTGAAATGTACAATCAGCGATAATTAAGCTACTCTACTTCCCAATTATGATTAATACCTCTTTGCAAGACTTACCAGCAGCGTCTGTTTCTCACAACCCGGAAATTCAGAAAAAGGTAATGTTGCGCTTTGGTGATTTACCCCACCTTACCAACTTTTCCCAAGCCTATTTTGCACCAAGGCAAATCTCACCCGCACATTCTCATCAAGATATGTGTGAAGTCTTCTTTGTCGAATCAGGGACAGGTGTAATTTGTATTGACGGCCAAGAACACCCCCTGCTACCGGGAAGTTGTTATGCAGTGGAAGTAGGAGAAGTTCACGAAATAGTTAATACAGGCGCAGATGTACTGATTATTACCTACTTTGGTTTGCGGGTTTAATTCAGTTAACTGGCTCTTCATAAGTTATAGAAAATCTTCATCATAAGATTCATCTATAGATGAAGATTTCATCCTATAGTTAGCATCAAATTTATCTATTTCATAACCTTTTTATGTAATTAATTAAACCAATATCTACGGAAATGATTGTCTAGATATAATCATCATCATCAGCCCCGAAATATATATTAGAAAGCTTACTCAAAATTCAGTTCCAATTATAAATTTTTGCTTATATATCCAATCTAATATTTATTTAATAATTTGCTTTCCCAGTTGATCAATTTCAGAAAAAAAACTGTAAACTAAATTTCAACAGGTCAGAGAAGTTTTCCCATCTCACCTAGTAACCCAAAGTAATTAAACTTTGTTCCCATAAATTAGTGACCCATTTTCTATCAGAGAATGTCAACTTTGCATGACTACATATATTTTGGTTCAGATGGAAAAATCAATTTCATCTGGCTGTAATTTTCATGGCTAAAAAATAGATTTACAAATCCAGGAGATGTATTTATGTCTGAATTTTTTAATCAACTTTCTCGCCGTAAATTTATTGTAACTGCCGGAGCTTCAGCAGGTGCGGTTTTTCTGAAAGGTTGTCTAGGAAACCCACCAGAAGCAGGTAACAGCGGTAGCACTTCCGCCCAATCTGCTGTTCAACCAGTTGCTAATATTAGCCCGGAACAACAACCAGAAACAAAAAAAGTCAAACTTGGTTATATTCCCATTGTGGAATCTGCACCATTAATTATTGCTTTAGAAAAAGGCTTTTTTGCTAAATATGGAATGTCCGAAGTAGAACTTTCCAAACAAGCTTCTTGGGGTTCTGCGCGGGATAACGTAGAAATTGGTTCTGCTGGTGGTGGTGTTGATGGTGGCCAATGGCAAATGCCTATGCCACACTTAATTACTGAAGGTAAAATTACCAAAGGTAATAAACCTATTCCTATGTATGTTTTGTGTCAATTAATTACACATGGTAATGGGATTGCGATCGCCAACAAACATCTAGGGAAAGGTATTAGCGTAAAACTTGATGGTGCTAAATCCCTATTCGCCCAACTCAAATCCTCCACGCCCTTCACCGCAGCCTTTACATTTCCCCACGTTAACCAAGATTTATGGATTCGTTATTGGTTATCAGCAAGTGGAATTGATCCAGATGCAGATGTCAAATTGTTGACAGTACCCGCAGCGCAAACTGTAGCCAACATGAAAACCGGCACAATGGACGCTTTTAGTACAGGCGACCCCTGGCCATTCCGTCTTGTTAACGACAAAATTGGCTTCATGGCCGCATTAACCGCCGAAATTTGGAAAAATCACCCTGAAGAATATTTTGCCATGAGAGGTGATTGGGTTGATCAACATCCCAAAGCCACAAAAGCCCTACTCAAAGGCATTATGGAAGCACAACAATGGTTAGATAACTTTGATAACCGCAAAGCAGCAGCCCAAATTCTGGCAGCTAAAAAATATTTTGGTTTATCTTCACCAGAAGTTTTAGCTGACCCATATCAAGGTAAATATGACATGGGTGATGGTCGGAAAATTGATGATAAATCAATGGCTGCTTATTATTGGAAAGATGAAAAAGGCAGTGTTTCTTATCCTTACCAAAGCCATGATTTATGGTTCATCACTGAAAATGTGCGTTGGGGATTCTTGCCCAAAGATTACATAGCTAATGGTGCAGCCAAAGCCAAAGAATTAATCAAAAAAGTTAACCGTGAAGATATTTGGAGAGAAGCGGCTAAAGAGTTAGGAGTTCCTGCGGCTGACATTCCCACCACTACCTCCCGTGGAGTAGAAACATTTTTTGATGGCGTGAAATTCGACCCTGAGAAACCAGAAGAATATCTCAAAAGTTTAAAAATCAAAAAAGTTGCTGTTTAGTCATTAGTCATTAGTCATTAGTAAATTTGAGGAGAATAGCATCCATGACTTTAGCTCAAAAACGTTCCAAAAGCCCTAAATTTGATAGCAGCTTTTTATCAAGTTTGCAAAAGCAATTTCCTGAACTTGTCCCTCCAGCAATTGCCCTGATAATATTCTTAACTATTTGGCAATTATTCTCTTGGACTCCAGGTGCAACCTTGCCGGGACCTATCCAAGTTATTCAAGACACCTGGATCTTAATTTTGTACCCTTTCTATGATAAAGGCGGTACTGACAAAGGGCTATTCTGGCAAATTTTGGCTAGTTTACAACGGGTTGCTATTAGCTATACCTTAGCGGCAATTGTCGGTATTGGTTTGGGGGTTTTGATAGGTGTAAATAAAACCATGTCCAAGGCTTTAGATCCCCTATTTCAATTACTCAGAACTGTACCACCTTTGGCTTGGGTTCCTATTTCTTTAGCAGCTTTACGTCAAAACGAACCAGCAGCATTATTCGTAATTTTTATAACTGCAATTTGGCCGATTTTAATTAACACTGCTGTGGGTGTAACTCAAATTCCCCAAGACTATAACAACGTTGCTAAAGTTCTGCAACTCAGCCGCAAAGAATACTTTTTTAATATTCTCATTCCTTCAGCATTACCCTACATTTTTACAGGTTTGAGAATTGCCATTGGTTTAGCTTGGTTGGCGATTATTGCAGCAGAAATCGTCATGTCTGGGATTGTAGGAATTGGCTTTTTTATCTGGGATGCCTATCAAAATAACAACGTGAGTGAAGTTATTTTAGCTCTAGTTTATATCGGTGTTGTTGGTTTAATCTTAGATAAACTCATGGCTGCACTACAAAACTGGATTTTACCAGAACAGAAGTAGGTAATGGGAGCAGGGGAGCAGAGGAGCAAGGGAGAATATTTTTCTTCCTATTACCAATAACCAATTAACAATAACCAATAACCAATTACCAATTACGAAACTTATGTCTATATTTGTTGGTGTTGATCAAATTGATAAAGTCTTTGAATTAACTGGTGGCGGTCAATATATCGCCCTCAAAGGCATTAACTTAGAAATTAAAAAGGGTGAATTTATCTCTCTCATTGGTCACTCTGGTTGTGGTAAATCTACACTTTTAAATATGATTGCTGGGTTAGATTTGCCCACCGAAGGTTTAGTCACTCTGGAAGGTCAAAGGATTAAAAAACCTGGTCCAGATAGAATGGTGGTATTTCAAAACTATTCTCTCTTACCTTGGCGAACTGTCAGAGAAAATATCGCCTTAGCGGTAGATTCAGTCTTAAATGGAATGCCGGCAGGGGAACGTAAAGAAATCATCGAAAGACATATAGATATGGTGGGTTTACGTCCCCATGCTGATAAACAACCAGGGATGTTATCCGGTGGACAAAAACAACGGGTTGCGATCGCTCGTGCCTTGGCAATTCGTCCTAAACTATTATTATTAGATGAACCCTTCGGAGCATTAGACGCACTGACTCGCGGTAATTTGCAAGAACAATTAATGAAAATTTGCGAAGAAAACGAAGTTACTGCCGTCATGGTGACACACGACGTAGATGAAGCCGTTTTGTTATCTGATAGAATCGTGATGTTAACCAACGGACCAGAATCAAAAATAGGCGATATTTTAGAAGTAGATATTCCTCGTCCTCGCAAACGCATGGAAGTAGTAGAACATCCCAGTTACTACACTTTGCGGAGTGAAATGATTTATTTCCTCAACCAACAAAAACGCATCAAAAAATTACGGGCTAGAAAAACACCAGCTATTGCTCGTCACGGTTTAGAAAAAGTCAATTTAGAAATTGGTTTTCTCCCCATTACAGCCTGTGCGCCCTTAGCAGTAGCTAAAGAAAAAGGTTTATTTACCAAACATGGTTTAGATGAAGTTTCCTTAGTCAGAGAAAGTAACTGGCGGGGTATAGTTGATGGTATGAGCGGTGGTTATTTAGATGCTGCTCAAATGCCATCAGGAATGCCAATGTGGTTATCATTAGGAGGCAACAAAAACCAACCTTTACCAGTTGTTAGTTCCCTCACCATGACTCGCAACGGTAACGCCATTACCCTAGCAAAAAGATTTTATGACCAGGGTATACACAGTCTTTCAGACTTCAAAAATTACCTCCTGAAAACCCGCGAGCAAATGCACAGAATGGGGGTGGTACATCCAGCATCAATGCACAATTTACTCCTCCGTTATTGGTTAGCAGCAGGAGGAATTGATCCTGATTTTGATGTGGAAATGAAAAATATTCCCCCTGCTCAAATGGTAGTAGACTTAAAAGGTGGAACAATAGATGGTTACTGCGTTGGTGAACCTTGGAATTATCGCGCCGCAGTAGAAGGTGCAGGTTTTACAATTGCCACAGATTTAGAAGTTTGGTTAGGACATCCTGGTAAAGTTTTAGGTGTAAGAGAAGATTGGGCTAATAATTATCCCAACACTCATATTGCCTTAACCAAGGCTTTATTAGAAGCTTGTCAATATTGTGCTGAACCGAAAAATGCCCAAGAAGTTAGACAAATTTTAGCTAGTCGGGAATATGTCAGCACCGATATTGATTTTATTCAACTCGAAGATCCAAATGCTAACAGTTGCGATTTAGATCATCCCATGCGCGAGTATGCCCATCATCAATTTTATGGTCAATCTGCTATCAATCGTCCTAGCAGAACTGAGCAAACTTGGATTATGACACAGTTAGCAAGATGGGGTGAAACTCCTTTCCCACGTAACTGGGTAGAAATTGTCGAAAGAGTTTGTCGTGTGGGTGTGTTTAGTACCGCAGCCAGAGAATTAGGTTTAGATATTAGCTACACTCGTCAACCAATTCAATTATTTGATGGTAAACCTTTCAACGCTGATGATCCTTTTGCTTACCTCACCAGTTTAGAAATTAAACGCGATTTTTCTGTTGCAGAAGTAGTTCTAGATACTCCTAGAAAAATAGCAGCTTAATATTCCTTTCTTCCTACTTTTCCTCGTTCCCATACTCTGTATGGGAATGAATAAAGTAAGGCTCTGCCTTACACAATGAAAAATGATAGAGACAGAGTCTCTTGATAGCATTCCCAGTCTGAGACTGGGAACGAGATAACGAGATATTAATCACCAATTACCAATTACCAATTACCAATTACCAAATTATGCAAAACCGTACTCTAACTTCTAGCAAATCATCTACCAGAGTTAACAACCGTCAGCCATTTTTACAAATTCAAGATGTTACTAAAACCTACCCCACCAAAAAGGGACCTTTTACCGTTCTTGATGGCGTAAATTTAGAAGTTGAACAGGGTGAATTTATTTGTGTGATCGGTCACTCTGGTTGTGGTAAGTCCACTTTGTTAAACATGGTGTCTGGTTTTAATACTCCTACCACTGGCCAGGTGTTATTGGAAGGACAACCCATAGTTAAACCCGGTCCAGATCGGATGGTGGTTTTCCAAAACTATGCTTTATTACCTTGGAGAACAGCGTTTGAAAACATTTACTTGGCTGTAAATGCTGTTTACCCCACTAAACCAGAAGCGGAAAAACGTTCTATTGTTCGGGAACATTTAGCTATGGTGGGTCTGTCTGATGCTATGGAGAAGAAACCCTTGCAAATGTCTGGGGGGATGAGACAGAGGGTTTCTATTGCCCGTGCTTTGGCTATTCGTCCTAAAGTTTTGATTTTAGATGAGCCTTTTGGTGCTTTGGACGCGATCACTAAGGAAGAGTTACAGGAGGAGTTGTTAAAAATTTGGAATGATAACCGTTGTACAGTGTTGATGATTACCCATGATATTGATGAGGCGCTGTTTTTGGCTGATAAGTTGGTGATGATGACTAATGGACCTCATGCCAAAATTGGGGAAGTGATGGAAATTCCATTTGCTAGACCACGCGATCGCGCTCTAATTATGGAAGATCCTAAATATTATCAACTCCGTAACTATGCGTTAGACTTCTTGTTTAACCGCTTCGCCCATGATGATGTGGGTTAACCTTAAAAAAGGCGAATTAAATTTCGCCTGTTCCTTGTTCCCTCATAAATAAATAATAGTTTTCATAGAAAACAACTTATACATTGACTAATACAGCCAATTTTGGGCTGTCATATAAGCTATTGCTTATATGAGGTATATAATATTTATTTAATAATTATGTCTTTGGGTTAATTTTTTCGACCTAAAGGCTGTATGCTATTTTTAATCAAACAGTTGATCCCCGGTTGCAACTGCAAAAATCAAACTGGGTAGATAGTTCTGCATGATTGTGTTTCAGGGTAACTAAGATTACCCCTTGAGTAGAACCTTAATGCACAGTTCATGCAAATTGTCAAACATAATCACAAATCAGCAAGATATTTTATACTTGCTGTTTTTTGTACTTAGAAAACAGTTAAGCACTACTTGAGGAGCATTTACAGATGTACTTTGACAAAGAAATTTTAATAAAGCTTAAATGTTGAAATCAGATATTTAGATCAACATTACGGTATCTTCTACCGCAACATAAAACTGCAAAGGCTGTTAATAAACACTCTTTACTTTTTATTTTGACAGCTTAACTTATCGAAATTTCATCAACAGAAATTAGCCAACATTAATATTTTTAACTAATAATAAACTGGGTGACAAAATTTTT
>RDYJ01000096.1 GCA_004293145.1 Nostocales cyanobacterium
AGTATTTTAAAGATAAGTCATATTCTTCTTGTTGATAATGAATATTACCAATGGCATTGAGAGCAGATACTTCACCCGGAATGTTACCAATCATTTTCCGGTCATCAAAAACCAGTTCCGATGGAATTTTAGCAATTTCTAAGGCTTGATTATAGTAATCTAAGGCTAATTTATTTTGTCCTAAAACTTCATAAATTCTACCAATTTTAAATTCAATTCCCGCCCAATGTCCTAACACTATTTCACTTTTAAGTGGTAATGCTTGTTGATAGTATTTTAAGGCTAATTCATATTCTCCTAATTTAGTGTGAGTATAAGCTATGGAGTTGAGAATATCCCATTTATAATTTATTAAGTTTAATTGTTGAAAAATTTCTAAGCTTTGCTGAAATTTATCTAATGCTTTTCGATATTGATTGTTTTTGACTAACTCTTTAGCTTGATGATCATAAATTTCTCCTATCAGTCTGATAGTTAGTTTTGCCCCATCTCCATCACCCGCTTCTAGTTGCGTTTTAAATGCTTGTTGATAGTATTTTAAGGCTTGATCATATTGTCTTTGAGTACCATATATATAGCCAATTTCGTGTAATGTTTTCCCTATACCTGCTTTGTCTCCTAGCTGTTGATAAATTAATAATGCTTGAGAAAAATTATCTAATGCTTTGGGAAATTGTTTCGCTACAACATGATAATAGAAACCTGCTCTGACTAAACGATCTGCTTGAGATTTTTTGCTGGGGTGATTAAGTTCTTCTGCTAAGACTGGTGAGATATTTAAACTAGGTAATAATAAAGCAAATGTCAGCAAAATGAAGATTTTAAAAAAACTTAATCCTGTGGAATTTACACCCATTTTTCTACCTCAGAAGATCAAGAGATTGAATATTAGCTATATTCTGGGATATGCTATGATACAATAATAACACAGTTGACCGAAAATTCACAATTGAGAATTATACATATTGTACTATTATTGAGTTTAACAACCATGAAATTAACTAAGACTGTTGCTTTAATAATCACTATGTTTCTGTTTGGGGGTTGGGGAGTAGCTACAGCTAAAGAACCAAGTCAAAACACTTCTTTTCAAGAATTTTGTGAACAACAAGCTAATTTATTGGCTGATACGAGAATTACTGTAGAAGTGTTATTGAAACAAGCAAAAACAAATGATTGTCAACTTGCTCAACAAAAATTATTAAATCTGACTAGGCTATCTTTAGATAATTCTGGATTAAGCGATTTAAGACCACTATCATCACTGACAAAATTAGAGTTTATTAGCCTCCATAATAATCAAATTGTTGATATTACTCCACTACAAAATCTTACTAATTTAAAAAATCTTTCTTTAGGAAATAATCAAATTACTGATATTGCTCCACTACAAAAACTGACAAATTTAGAATCTCTTTCTCTTGGTGGCAATAAAATTATTAATGTTAGTTATTTGAGTAATTTAAAAAAATTAACTTGGTTGAATCTTGACAGAAATTCTATTCAAGATATTAGTCACTTATCAGGACTACAAAATTTAACAGGTTTGGATTTAGAGAAGAATTCAATTGTAGATATTCGTCCTTTAGCAAACCTGAGTAAACTATCTCGCTTGCAATTAGATGGTAATGAAATTACTGATATTAGTGTTTTGGCAAAATTAACTAATCTCACGGTAGTTTATCTAGGAGATAACAAAATTAAGAATCTTAGTTATCTAGCCAAAGTCACCAATTTACAACAGCTTTATCTTCAGAATAATCAAATTAGTAATCTGCGTCCATTGGCAAATTTAAAAAACTTAAATCGTTTGATTTTGAATTTCAATCAGATCACCGATATTAGTCCTTTAGCAAATTTGAATAATTTGGATTTTCTGAGTTTAAATTTTAACCAAATTCAGGATATTAGTCCTTTGGCAAAACTAACAAAACTCACTTATTTGAATCTCGAAGATAATTATATTCAGGATATTGGGGACTTAAAAAATCTCACAAGTATCAATTCTCTGAATCTAGAATTTAATCAAGTAAAAGATGTTAGTCCTTTAGAAAAACTCACAAAGGTAGATTTTTTGAATCTCCAAGGTAATCAAATAGATATTAAATCTGTAGTTGGTTTAAAACATATTGAATATCTGATTTTGACGGATAATCAAATTACAGATGTGCAACCTTTAACAGCATTGATTAATTTAAAAAGGTTGATTCTGAATAATAACAAAATTACAGATATCAGACCTTTAGGACAGTTGAATAATTTAACTGATCTTTCCCTGGATAAAAATTTATTTACAGATATCACCCCTTTAGGAAAACTGACTAACTTAAATAGGTTAAGTTTGAAAGATCAGCAAATCACAGATATTAGTCCTTTAGCAAGTTTAACTAAACTTAATTGGTTGAGGTTAGAAGGTAATAAAATTAAAGATGTAAGTTCTTTGGTTAGTCTAACGAACTTGAAAACTTTGAATTTACGGTTTAATCCCATTACTAATATTCAACCGCTACAAGAATTAAAAAATCTAGAGGAGGTGAATATTGCGGATAATCAGGTGTTACAGTCAAATTGTGCTAAGAATAAGGCTGATTTTTGTCAGTTTTGATGACTGAGAACCCCGACTTCTTTGATTAATGGGGTATCTGGGAATCTATATCTAAAGGCTATACTATCTATGGGAATTATATTAGTTATTCATCGCCATCATTATGTCTTTGGTTAAAACTTCTCTAATTGGTTTAAAAGCTGACTCATTCCGTCATCCTCTGGACTTGGAAGCAACTCAAACTCTCAAGCAAATTCCTGGTATAGATATGATGGTCAGAAATTGGCTCGGTCCAATGGCTGAACAGGTTTTTTATGTAGAAAATATTGCTTCTAGTATTTTGGTGGGGGAAAAACAATTACCTGATTTACACAAGTTATTATTAGACGCTTGCAAAATCTTAGATATTGAACCGCCCCAGTTGTATGTCCGTCAACATCCTGCGCCTAATGCTTATACTTTTGCCATGCGGGGTAAACAGCCGTTTGTGGTTCTGCACACTTCTTTAATTGATATGCTAACACCAGAGGAGGTTCAAGCAGTAATTGCCCATGAGTTGGGACATCTCAAATGCGACCACAGCGTTTATTTAACACCTGTGAATTTATTAATTTTAGCAGCTGCAATTTTACCTAATGTTGGTGCGGTTGTAGCTCAAGCGTTACAGGCACAATTATTAGAATGGGTACGTTGTGCTGAGTTTACTTGCGATCGCGCCGCTTTGTTAGCTACCCAAAACCCCAAAGTTGTCATGTCGGTATTAATGAAGTTAGCCGGCGGTTCTCCCACTTTAGCACCCCAACTAAATTTAGATGCTTTTATTGCTCAAGCTCGTGCTTATGATGACATCAGCAAAACCGAACTTGGCGTAATGGTCAAAGAAGCCCGCACCGCCCAATTAAGCCACCCAGTACCAGTATTACGCGCTAGAGAAATTGACCGCTGGAGTAGTAGTTTAGAGTACCAAAAATTACTACAAAATCACGGGTTTAAAGACAAGAGTGAAACCGCGCCCAAGGGCGGTTGGCGAAATTGGTAAATACAGGGGAATGGGGAATGGGGAATGGGGAGAAAAAATTAGTTCTGACTCCTGACTCCTGACTCCTGTACAGATGTTCCGCCTTCCACGTCTCTACTGACTCCTGACTCGTATTTCTAACTAACAATTGGGATTATTTATGGATAAAACATTGAATTTCATTAGAGTTTCCCCGAAAACAGAGCAAACACCATCTGGTTTAATCGTCACGTTACATGGTTGGGGCGCAAATGCTCAGGATGTGGCATCTTTATTGCCTTATCTCAACTTACCTGATTATGAATTTTTGTTGCCCAATGCACCTTATCCATATCCATATACTGATACAGGTAGGGCGTGGTATGACCTGCGGGATGAAAATATGTATCAAGGATTGATAGAAAGTCGGCAATTATTAATTGATTGGTTGCACTCTTTAGAGAAAAATACAGGAGTGCCGTTATCGCGGACTATTTTGAGCGGGTTTTCCCAAGGTGGGGCGATGACTTTGGATGTGGGCTTAACTTTACCCCTGGCTGGTGTGGTGGTGATGAGTGGGTATTTACATCCTGATGTAGCCACCCTCAATCACAGCAGTTTTCCACCCACATTAATCATGCACGGAAGACAAGATCAAGTTGTACCAGTGCAAGCTGCTTGGAAAGCTAGAGACGTGGCAGAAACATTAGGTGTGGCGGTAGAGTATCATGAGTTTGACACGGGTCATGAAATTAATTTGCAAATGTTAGAAGTGCTACAAAAGTTTGTAGCACAGACTATTAGTGAGACTAAGTTATAAATTTTTTACAAATTAGGTTGAAAATCAGCAAAATGTTTACAAATTTGATGCCAACTAATGAGTAATATAGATTTGGTGGTAGATTTTAACGCAACTCCACCCAAGGCTGAATGCGAATGCTGCAAAAGGGAGGGGCAAGCATTATGACAACTCTAAGCATTTCCAAGAATGAAATTGCTGCTATGACAGCAATAGAAGTAGAAGATTTGGCTACGCGTCTGGAATTGGATAATTATAGCAATGCTTTTGAGGGTTTAAATGATTGGCATCTACTGCGAGCAATCGCGTTTCAGCGTCCTGAATTAGTTGAGCCGTACATCCACCTTTTAGATTTGGAACCCTACGACGAAGCCTAGAGATTTTAGATTTTAGATTTTAGATCGGGTTTGACTAATAATTCCTTGATGATACAAGCCCCCGGATTTATCTGTGGGGTTTCATCCAAAATCCAAAATCGAATGACAGGCTAAAATCAAAGATAATCGGAATTTAGCCTGAAAATGCCATCATCTGCAAATCAAAAATTTAACCCCCCAAATCCTAAATCCAGACGGGTTGTTGTTGGTGTCGGTGGCGGTATTGCAGCCTATAAAGTCTGTGAATTGGTTTCTAGTTTGTTTAAATCTGGGGTAGAAGTGCGAGTTATTCTCACCAATTCTGCTCAAGCGTTTATCACGCCTTTGACTTTAGCAACTTTATCCCGTCATCAAGCTTATACAGATGCAGATTTTTGGCAACCTATCTATGAGCGTCCTTTGCATATTGAGTTGGGTGAATGGGCTGATTTAATTGTGATTGCGCCTTTAACTGCTAATACTTTGGCGAAGTTAGCCTATGGGATGGCAGATAATTTATTAACAAATACCGTCTTAGCTTCTACTTGTCCTGTGTTGTTAGCGCCGGCAATGAATACGGATATGTGGGAACAGGTAGCGGTGCAAAGAAATTGGCGACAGGTATTGACAGATGATAGATTTTGTGGTATGAGTACGGGGTCTGGGTTGCTGGCGTGCGATCGCATCGGTGCTGGGAGAATGGCCGAACCGGAAGAAATATTTGTTTATATTCAATCTTTATTACATACCCAAGGAAACCGAGATTTAAGCGGGAAGCGGGTTTTAATCAGTGCTGGGGGAACGCGAGAATATTTAGATCCGGTGCGGTTTATTGGCAATCCCTCAACGGGTAAAATGGGATTAGCATTAGCACAGGCAGCATTGCATAGAGGCGCACAGGTAACATTAGTGCATTGTCCAGCGAGTTGGGATGTTCCTTTGGGAGTGGAAGCAATTCCCGTAATTAGTGCAGACCAAATGCAGCAGGTAATGTTAGAACAGTTAGGAAATGCAGATATAATTATCATGTCTGCCGCAGTTGCAGACGTAAAGCCTAGAGATTATAGTAGCGAAAAATTACCCAAGCGATCGCTCCCAGAAAATTTACCCCTTGCACCAGTACCGGATATAGTTGCTGAACTAGGGAAAATTAAACAACCCCATCAATATTTAATTGGTTTTGCAGCACAAACAGGGGATATTATTACACCAGCAAAAGAGAAATTACAGAGAAAGAAATTAGATGCAATTGTAGCGAACCCTATTGATAAAGTTGATAGTGGTTTTGGGAGTGATAATAATCAAGCAGTGTTTTTAGATAAAGAAGGAAAAGAGGTAGAAATTCCGGCTTGTTCTAAGTTGGAAATGGCGCATTATTTGTTTGATTTTATTGTTTAATGGAATAAAATAACTTTTTTATTTTGACTAGGGATTTTGAATATGACTGTGCATTTACCTAGAATTGGCGTTACTAGCTGCACTAGAGCAATATCATTACTTGAAGAGTATCCTCAAAACATTGTTGGTAGTTTTTGGATCATGTCTGGTTATGGATTTGAAGATAAAGATATTCCTTCTTGGTGGATTGATAATGTTTTAGAAGACAATCAAGCACAAGGTATTATTGATGCGTTTGAAAAAGGTTATTTTCAGGGAGAACATAATAACCCTTTATACTTAGGATTTTGTATTATTGTTGTTGCATATTCTTCCAATCCTGCTCATTTATCTTATATGATTCAACATCTTAGAATGTGGGAAGCTGAGGGAATTGGTTTATTAAGAATCATGGCACGTCATAATTAATATATCTGCTCATACAGAAGTTACTTATCCTGAGTGGTTCTTATATGAGCGTTATGGAAAAGAAAATCCTACTTATCAACATCTTAGAAAAACATTAGATCATTGGTCAGTTCAAGTTTGGGAAGACTATTGTAGTTATCTAATGTCTGAACATGGTCAATGGATATTTTATGACTATTGTAAAAAAATTAATGCTGTTAAAGATGAAGTTCAAGCCACTGTAGAAAAAGGTACTAAACCTCTAGTTTTAACAGAAGGAGAAACTGATCCAATTTATATTAAAACTGCCTTAGAATTACTAGGCGAAAAAGAGATTTTAGTACAAGTTGATATTGAATGGGTAGGAGTTTCTATAGGTAAAGGAAAAAGTATAAATACTGGTGATAGTGGGTTGAAAAATACGAGAGATGTTCTTATTTCTAACCCTAAATTCTTAGGTGACAGAAAAGTATTACTTCTCTATGATTGTGATACTGATAAATCTGATGAAGATCATGAACAATTGAAAATCAGAAAAATACCTCAACAAAAGAATCGAAAAGTCAAAAAAGGTATTGAAAATCTATTTCCTGATCATTTATTTACAGAAGAATTTTATTTACCAAAAACTAAATATGGAGATTATGGAGAAGAAAACCAAATTCAAGAATTTCAAAAGATGAAATTTTGCAAATATATGTGTGAAGAAAGAAGACAGGCTGAAGATTTTGTTGATTTTAAGATCATTATTGATTTTATCAAAGAGTGCTTAGGGACAATTACTTTTTGATAAAATCTTGTAGTAACAATACTGTATAAATATTGTACAATTTTATATACTGCGACAAGTTTTAGGTTCTGCTATCAGTAAGGATTTATGCTATAATAATAATCAGTTTAGTAGAATTTTAGCTTAAAAGAAATGAATATTACCACTGGAGGTAAATCATAAATGCTAAATAATCAATCTATTGCCGAAATGACTTTACAGGATTTAGAATCCTTAATTAATAGAATTGTAAATGAAAAAATTAATCAGATTAATGTTGCTAAAAACAACATAGAGAAAAATATTTTCGCATCATTGTCAACTGATGCTGCTATAAGTGTCGGTGAAGAAATTTTAAAAGATTTTCATCCATTAGTTCAATCTGATGGTATTTTCAAAGACGATCCTTTTTTTGACGAATTTGTAGAAGAAATGGCTAAGAAGCGCCGTGAATTAGATGCAGAAATGGCTGCTTACGAAGCTTCTTTAGAGGAGAACCAAACAGCGTGAGTAGATATATTCTTGATACTAATATTGTGACTCTTTCTCAACACGGCAATTCTAATATCGCTCAACGCGCCAAAGTTGTGGGAATTGACAATATATTTATTACGACTGTTACCCTGGAAGAACAATTAAAAGGTAGATTAGCAATTATTAGTAAATGTACTACTAAACCAGAATTGTTACCAAGAGCTTACCAAAACTTACTAACAACTCAACGTTATTTTTGTCAGATGAACTTATTAGATTTTGATGAAGAGGCTTGTGAATGTTTTAAAAAACTACGTCAGCAAAAAATCAATATATGTACACAAGATTTAAGAATAGCTGCAATAGCTTTAGTCAATGATGCAATTTTAGTAACTCAAAATTACCAAGATTTTATTAAAGTTCCTGATTTAAAAATGGAAGATTGGACTGTAAATATATAGTCAAACTTTGATGGAATGAAGGACAAAGCCCAAAACTTCATCCTTCACCCCTATTTAATTACGCTTCATCTAAAGCTGCGATACCAGGTAAAACCTTACCTTCCAACAACTCCAAACTAGCACCACCACCGGTAGAAATATGGCTCATCTGATCAGCCAAACCTACCTTTTCCACTGCTGCTACAGAGTCACCACCACCGATAATGGTAGTTGTGCCGGTTTTACCGATTTCTGCTAAAGTATGAGCGATCGCTTCTGTACCCGCAGCAAACTTATCAAACTCGAACACACCCATTGGACCATTCCAGATTACAGTTTTACAATCAGCCAAAGCCGCTTGGAAAACCTTCACAGAGTCAGGACCAATATCTAAACCCATACCATCGGCAGGGATATTTTCAATGCTGACAGTAGTAGCATTAGCATCAGGCGCAAACTTATCAGCTGCAACAATATCAGTAGGTAACAACAAAGCTACACCACGTTCTTTCGCCTTAGCTTCCAAAGTCTGCGCTAATTCCAGCTTATCTTCTTCTACCAAAGACTTACCAACACTCAAACCACGGGCTTTATAGAATGTAAAAATCATCCCACCACCAATGATCAACTTATCGCACTTTTCTAACAAGGTTTCAATCACACCAATTTTGCTGGAAACCTTAGAACCGCCGATAATAGCTGCCAAAGGACGCTTAGGTTCTTCAATTGCACTTTGTAAATATTGCAATTCCTTCTCAACTAAATAACCACCCACAGAAGGACTCAGAAACTTAGTTACACCTTCAGTAGAAGCATGGGCGCGGTGTGCAGTCCCAAAAGCATCATTTACATAAAAATCAGCGTTTGCTGCTAATTTCTTCGCAAACTCAGGATCGTTCTTTTCTTCTTCTGGGTAGAAGCGGACATTTTCCAATAACAGCACTTGGCCATTTGCCAAAGCCGCAACCTTAGCAGCTACTTCATCACCGATACAGTCATCTGTTTTGACCACTTCTTGTCCTAACAGTTCGGAAAGACGTTTAGCAACAGGTGTTAGACGTAATTTGTCATCTACACCCTTGGGACGGCCAAAATGACTTGCTAGAATGACCTTAGCTCCCTTCTGCGTCAAATCTTTGATAGTTGGCAAAGCTGCCCGAATCCGGGTATCGTCAGTAATGTTGCCTTGATCATCTACAGGCACGTTAAAATCAACCCGTACCAAAGCACATTTGCCAGAAATATCAGCAGCAGATAAACTTGCTAAACTTTTTTTCGACACAGCCAAACCCTCCTGATTGCCTTTTTGTTATTGTTTTGAAAGTATCACCATCAAGATTTTACCGGAGTGCGGGGTGTCCAAGTGAGATATGTTTAAAACAGTTTTATTTCCCATTGATCAAAGTCGTGAAGCACGAGAAGCTGCTGACCTAGTTACCAAGGTTGTGCAGCAGTTCACGAGTCGTCTAGTATTGCTGTCAGTAGTGGAAGAACCAGCCCCAGAAGCGCCCGCTGGCGATCCTATGGTATCACCAGAGGCAGTTGCTAAACTGCTAGAAAATGCCCAAGCCTTATTTTCTGGGCAAGGCATCACCGCTGAAGTCATAGAAAGACAAGGTAAACCTGCTTTTACTATCTGTGATGTGGCTGATGAGATAGGGGCAGATTTAATTATTATGGGTTTTCGGGGACTCGGTTTAACGGATGAAGGTGCAAATGACAGTGTTACAACCCGTGTGATTAATCTTTCACCTTGTCCTGTCTTGATTGTGCCTTAAGTCAGGGAGCAGGGAGCAGGGAGCAGGGAGCAGGGGAGATTAATACCCAATACCCAGTAAAGAGTCCCCAGTAAAGAGTCCCCAGTAAAGAGTCCCCAGTAAAGAGTCAGGTCAAGTAGTGAAATTTCGGTAAAAAACCGTACTTCAAACGAAGCTTATTCCCTAGATTAGTCCTCTAGACTAAAATAGGATTAGAGGCAAAACTTGAAGCTACTGAGTACAAGCACTCAGTTAAATATAAGCAAAATGGGATTCTTTGATTCTGAGATAGTTCAGCACGAAGCCAAACAGTTGTTTGAAGATTATCAAGCACTGATTCAGCTTGGCAACAACTACGGCAAATTTGACCGCGAGGGCAAAAAGCTGTTCATTGAACAAATGGAAGCCATGATGGATCGATATCGCGTCTTTATGAAGCGTTTCGAGTTATCAGAGGACTTTATGGCGCAAATGACTGTACAGCAACTAAAAACTCAGCTAAATCAGTTTGGTGTCACACCGCAACAAATGTTTGAGCAGATGAATATGACTCTGCAAAGAATGAAAGCTGAGTTAGAAAAGCAGGTATGACTGGGGATATGGGGAGCAGGGGAGCAGGGGAGCAGGGGAGCAGGGGAGCAGGGGAGCAGAGGAGAAGAAATATTATCTTTCTACTGCTTACTGCCTCTTCTAATTTGACTTAGGACGTGGAAACTGAGAAGGTGATTTAAACTTCTCAGCAGGTACATTTTTAAGGGCTTGCACCATAAAATCACGCCAGATGGGAGCAACCATACCCCCACCAGTTGCACCACCAGATAATTGTCTGTTGTCATCTCTTCCTACCCAAACAGCAGTTGTGAGTTGTGGGACTGTACCTACAAACCAAATATCTTTTTCTGAAGAAGTTGTTCCCGTCTTACCAGCTACTGGTCGTCCTAGTGCTGCACCTTTACCTGTACCACTGGTAACTACAGATTCCATCACATTGATAATTGCTGCTGATGCCCAAGAATCAAGAACGCGCTGGGGTTTAGGTGTGTTGTCGAGTAACACATTTCCGCTACTATCCGTAATCCGTGCAATTACTGTTGTCGGCGATTGCCAGCCATAGTTAGCAAAGGTAGCGTAGGCACTAGCCATTTCTAGGGGAGTGACACCAATAGCACCCAAAGGTAAGGATGTTACTGGTTCCATCGGACTCATAATGCCTAAAGTCCGACAGGTTTCAATTACTTTATTCATCCCTATAGCTTTACCAAGTTTAATAACTGGTATATTTCGAGACTGAGCCAGAGCAGTACGAATGGACATTGCGCCGCTAAAACCACCATCATAGTTTCTGGGAAAATACCAACCGTTACCGTCTCGGTAGCTAACTGGGGAGTCTATCACCGTGCTGTCTGGTCCATATTTACCAGTAGCAAAGGCAGCATAATAAACAAAAGGTTTAAAAGAAGAGCCTGGTTGTCTTTGAGCTTGGGTAGCGCGGTTAAACTCACTGGCTTTGGGGTCTACACCACCAACTAGGGCTTTAACAAAATGGGTGCGGGGATCAACGGCGACTAACGCAATTTGGTTTTTACGCAAACCTTGACCGAGTAAGTTTTGGTGCCACTTACTGACAGTTGCTTCTGCCATGATTTGGAATTTGGCATCAACGGTGGTTTGAACTCGCATCCCGCCTTTGAGCAGTGCATCCCGTCCAAATTTTTTCGCTAATTCTTGGGCTACAGTATTGCTGATATAAGGTAGGGCGCTACCTTGAAATGACCTAATTCTACCTAGTTTAATTTCTTCCTTGAGGGCATCGTCATATTCTTTTTGGGTGATCCACTGCAAGTCTAGCATCCGCCCCAAAACTTCTTTTTGTTTTTGTTTTGCCTTTTTCATACTGGCAAAAGGGCTAAATTCTTCTGGGGCTTGGATCAAACCCGCCATCATGGCTGACTCACCCAGGGTTAAATATTCTGATGATTTGTTAAAGTAGGTACGAGCTGCTGTTTGGACACCGTAGTTATTATGACCCCAATAGACTTGATTGAGGTACATTTCTAAAATTTCGTCTTTGGCAAGAATTTGTTCTAAACGAATTGCTAAAACTGCTTCGGCTAATTTGCGAGTAAAGGCACGCTTGTGAGACAAAAACAGGTTTTTTACTAACTGCATGGTGATGGTAGAACCACCTTCTTTGACACCACCTGCTACCAAGTTTACTACCACAGCGCGGCCAACACCAGAAGGGTTAATGCCGTGGTGATCGTAGAAGTGACCATCTTCACTGGCTAATACCGCCCGTTTGAGATTGGGGGAAATTCTATCTAGGGGTACGACTTCTCGGTTCGCTTCACCGTGGACGCTTGCTAATAGTTTACCTTTAATGTCATATATGTGGGTAGTTTCTGTGGGAGAAAAGCTGCGTAACTGTCTCACGTCTGGCAGGTTGCGGAAACTAATGGCCAGTCCGACCAGTCCCCCGGCGACAATGGAGCTTGTCAGCAGTGTGATAGATAGCAATGTAGCCCCAGTTACTTGGCCTACGCCTTTGAAAAATTCAAACCCAGATGAAGCTTGCTCTTGGGGGTGCTTGTTTGCAAAAGTCCTAGAAGACACGGCGGTTTCACTTCCTCACTAGTAAATATAAATGTAATTGATGGAATGAAAAAAGTCGGTTAATTTTTTGCAATTATAGTAGTCTGGCAGAACAGAAAACGGATAATTTGCCAGTGAACATTACCAACTTAATTTCTAAAGTGCAAAGTGTAGTTAATAGCGAATCCTATAGTATGGCTCAAAATTTCTCTTGGTTGCATCGTGGTGTGGCAGAAATTTTTCCTCAACCCCATGAGGCTGATAATGAAGCTGAAAGTTTAGAAAAGCGATTGTTAAATACTAACCGTCCTTTAAGGATTAAGTTGGGCATTGATCCTACCGGCGCGGATATTCATTTGGGTCATAGTATACCAGTACGAAAACTGCGTGCTTTTCAAGATGCTGGTCATAAGGCGGTTTTAATTATCGGTGATTTTACGGCTCGGATTGGTGATCCTACGGGTAAGTCTGATGTGCGTCGTCAACTGACTGAGGCAGAGGTTAAGCAAAATGCCCAAACTTATCTGGATCAAGTCCGTCCTATTTTAGATTTTGACACACCTGGTAGGTTAGAGGTGCGTTACAACTCGGAATGGCTTTCCCGTCTCGATTTGGGAAAAATTTTGGAGTTGCTTTCTACGATGACGGTGGGACAGATGTTAGCTAAGGAAGGTTTTGCTGAACGTTATAAGAAAGAGAATCCGATTTTTCTCCATGAGTTCCTGTATCCTTTAATGCAGGGTTTTGATTCTGTAGCTGTTGAGGCTGATGTGGAGTTAGGGGGGACTGATCAAAAGTTTAACATTGCTGTGGGTCGAGATTTACAACGTCATTTTGGTTTAAAACCTCAGTTTGGGCTGTTGCTGCCAATTTTAATCGGTACTGATGGTGTGCAGAAGATGTCTAAGTCTTTAGGTAATTATGTGGGTCTGTCTGAACATCCTTCCCAAAAATATCAAAAACTCCAAGGTGTGCCAGATAATTTACTGTCACAGTATTTTGAATTGTTGACAGATTTACCTTTGGACAGCTTGCCAGAAAACCCACGCGATCGCCAGGAGTTTCTAGCTTGGGAAATTGTTCGTCAGTATCACGGGGAAGCAGCAGCTAATGAGGCTAAGGAAGCTGCAAAAAGCGGTGGTAAAGAAGGTGCATTACCTGAGTTTTCTTTGGCTGCTGTTGCCCAATTTCCGGCTAAATTAGCTTTTATTCTCGGTGCTACTGGTTTATGTAAGAGTACCGGAGAAGGTAAACGGAAAATTCAAGAGGGTGGTGTGCGGTTAGATGGTGAGAAGGTGACTGATGCGGATCTGACTTTTGCTGCACCTGGGGATTTATCCAGTAAGGTTTTGCAGGTGGGTAAGAAGAATTTTGTCCGTCTTGTTCCATAATGATTTTAATTAAACGCAGATGAACGCAGATGAACGCAGATGAACGGATTATTGTTCCTTTAGATGTTCCAGATTTGGCAAGTGCGATCGCTCTGGTGGATAAACTTCCCCAGGTGTCTTTCTGGAAGGTTGGTTTAGAATTGTTTACCAGCACTGGTCCGGGTATTTTGGAAGTGCTAAAATCCAGACAAAAGCGAATTTTCCTGGATTTGAAGTTTCACGACATCCCCAATACTGTGGCCGGTGCTTGTCGTGCTGCTGCTGGTTATGGGGTAGATTTGTTGACAGTTCACGCAACTTGTGGTATAGATGCTCTGAAAGCGGCGGCTGAAGCGGTGCAGGTAGGAGCAGAAAAGGCAGGTACTAAACCGCCTAAGTTAATTGCTATTACTCTGTTAACTAGCATTTCTGCAAAAGATTTGGCGTTTGATTTGAAAATTCCTCTGGAATTGCCGGAATTTGCTTTACAAATGGCGCTTTTAGCTGAAAATTCAGGTTTGAATGGGGCGGTTTGTTCTCCCCAAGAAGTGGGACAACTGCGGGAAAGTTGCGGTAAGGACTTTTTGCTGGTTTGTCCTGGGGTGCGTCCTAGTTGGTCTGAAAAAGGTGATCAAAAGCGATCGCTCACTCCTGCTCAAGCTTTTCAAGCCGGTGCTGATTTTTTGGTGATCGGTAGACCTATTACTGCTGCTCCTGATCCGGTTCTGGCTTGGGATAGGGTTTGTGAGGAGGTAGATGTGGGTAAGTGAACCACTTTTTTAAATCTCACGCAGAGGCGCAGAGAGCGCAGAGAGGGGAGGTTTCAGAGGGATTTTTCGCTAATGTTTTTTGATTTTTGTGGGGTGGGCATCTTGCCCGCCCAAGTTATGGGATAATATTTTTTACAGGATGTGGTTTTTTGAATTTGATGAATTTTCAAGATGAAGATAGAAAAAATGGCTGGTTGGGTTTTAAGGATTTAGTATTTCTTTTTCCTTGCTGGTTTTTTCTGGGTTTTGTCTTTTTATCTCCTGCTTTTTCTAAAAATCTCTCTCCTAAACCTGTTGACTCCAAGGTGAGTAGTTCTTGTTCTGAGCAAAGTTTGGAAGGTTTAACTACTCGGTTGATGTTAGATTTACCTAGCTATGCTAACCGTGTTACTCAAAGATCCCGTCGTCTGAGCAGAAGTGTTGATATTTATCCTTATATTTTGGCTGCGGGTAAGCCTGAGTTTCAATCTTTACCTTTAAATCCTGGTATTGATAGTTTCCCAAAGTATGAATCTGAAGGTGTTGAGCAGGTTTTCTTTACGACTCTGGAACGACAGTATATTAATAAGAAGGCGGTGGAGTTACAACAGTTCCATCGACTGTTTTTAACGAAAACTCAACTCGGTTGGCAGGTGGTGATGATGTTTACTCAAACTGGTGAATATCCAGTAAAACCACTGTTAGCACCACCCAGGGATAGTAGTAATGGTGCGATCGCTCAAGCTGTTAAGCTGTGGTTACGTGATTGTCATGCTGGAAGTGTGCGGTTAAGATAAATAGATTTTTTCTGTTGAAGTCGGTTTTTTGGAAAAAAAGTTTTTCTGTCAATAAGATAGAGCTATTCTCAATATTGTTGATAATTTTTTCTATTTATTCAACGAGTTTTGGTCTTTTCAGCCATTGCTCTTGACATAGTAATTTTTTTTTGCTATTTTTGGTTAGAATCACAAGGCGTTGCTGTAAGCATTTTTTATTATATTCAGGGAAGTATCTAGGGTTTGCTGAGAAATTTACAAGTTTTACTAAGTTAAGTTTTGTATCATAGTTAATCAAATTCATAAGAAAATTAAATAACAATGTAACATGATAATTAGTAGCGTAAATATGCAATTTTTTCCTTTTCTGTTTTTAAAGGATATCAGGTAAGCTACGCCCTGATTTACTAATAGCAGAATGTTGGAGCTTTGGCAAGTAAACCTAATTGGGTAACACTGATGTCTAAGGAAAAAAAAGGTAATAAAGAAGCTAAAAAGCCTAAAAAAGATCCCAAGGACAAAAAGCCGAAAAAAGACCCAAACAGATATGATGGTTGAAGTAAATAATACTCTTTTGTAGGGTATAACAAGGGTTTGAGGTGATTAAATTTTAAGACATTAATGGAATTGTCCGTGTAGATAGATGGATGATTCCATTTGATTTTTAAAGTAAATATTAAACTTTTAGCTATTTTTTGTAATCGTATATTGATGACTTCATAATCATAACCAATTTTCTAAATTAACTCCTGCAATTCTTAATAAGTCAGAATCATTAGAAACTAGAATTAAATCGCGGACAATTGCTGTCGCTGCTATTAAAACATCCGCATCTTGAATGGGTGGGGAAAAAACTACCAATTTTGCATCTAAACAACACTTGTTACGGTGCTTCCAAAATCTAATTTTAATATCAGGCTTTCTGCTAAAATCTGGGACAAACTCTGAAAGACAAAGGTGTGTTATAATTGTGATTTCTAGTTAAACCTTGATTTTGCTTTTGACTTTATACATTTGAAGTTTTTGCCATCATGTCCAAAATAGTATCTATTCACTCATTCCGGGGTGGTACAGGGAAATCAAATTCAACCGCTAACCTAGCTGCCATTGTAGCGCGTTATGGGTACAAGGTTGGGATAGTTGATACTGATATTCAATCACCAGGAATTCACGTTCTGTTCGGTTTTGATGATCGGAAAATTAAATACACGCTCAATGATTATCTTTGGGGAAACTGTCCCATTGAAGAAGCTGCCTATGATGTGAGTTCAGTTTTGGGCAAAACAGGAAAGCCTAATAGTCGGATTTACTTGATTCCTTCCAGTATTAAATCTAAAGACATCACCAAAGTTCTCCGAGAAGGATTTGACTTTAATATGTTGAATGAAGGCTTTCAAGAATTAATTGATGCTCTAGATTTGGATTATTTGTTTATTGATACCCATCCGGGACTAAATGAAGAGACTTTGCTTTCTATCGCTATTTCAGATGTTTTAGTGCTGATTTTACGTCCTGATCACCAAGATTTTCAAGGGACAGCGGTAACAGTTGAAGCAGCCCGGAAGTTGGAAGTGCCAAAAATGTTGTTATTAATTAATAAAGCACTACCAGCCTTAGATTTTGGTGCTTTACAGCAACAGGTAGAAAAACTTTACAATATCCCTGTGGCAGGAATTATGCCTCTTTCAGACGAAATGATTCAATTAGCAAGTAGTGATCTTTTCTGCTTGCGTTTTGCCGATCATCCTCTTAGTAAAGTCATAGATAAAGTGGCTCAGATGATTATTAAAGAATGTTAAAGGTGAAAAATCGCCTTTTGATGGAAATTTGACCTCCTGGAGTGAGCGTAACAGCAAACTCTATAACAATGAAACCTCTAAAACCCTAAAACGGCAAAACCATAAATGTGGATACTATGCGATCGCCTATTTTTGATCCTTGATTAAGGGGTGAACGCAGATAAACGCAGATGAACGCGGATAATTTTTGTCTGAATCAGGATATCCAAGATTTGAGGATGTACAGGATGTAATTTATCGGTTGTTTGTTGGTGGTGAATGTTATAGTTGTCTGAATCATAATAAATAAAAAAATCCTCAAATTCCCACTAACAATCATTAAATAATATCCTGAAAATCCTTTAATCCTGGACATCCTGATTCAGACAAAAAAATCCCCAACTTCCTACAAACAATCTTCTTCCTTCGTGTTCTATCCCTGACGGGATGCTTCGCAAACGTGCCTTCGTGGTTCGTTTAAATACAAACCCCTACCCTTTCCCACGTCTATTAAACAACCATATAGTTAAATAACAGAACATGAATGTAAACAGAATTTACAAAAACCTGAGAGAATCTTAGTTATTTGTTAAGATTTATCAAAAATGATTACGTTTTTTATATCATTTTGTTTCAGTTCGGGGATAAAACCCCCACTGAGTCAGAGTTTTCTGGTAAAAAACTCTTAATTGCCGAAGAAAATGGAAGAGAAAACCGGCATTAGCCGTGATGAACTTCCGAGAACACGCCTCAAAGGAGCTTATCTGAATGTTCACCCAGGTCAAGTCCACAATTAGACATATTGCACCTGACGATTTACGCGGACGTAATCTGATTAAAGTCGTTTATGTTGTGCTTGAGTCTCAATATCAGAGTTCTTTATCTCAAGCAGTACGGGAAATTAACGCTAACCATCCCAGCGTAGCGATTGAAATCAGTGGATACTTGATTGAAGAACTGCGCGGTGCTGAAAACTTTGAAGAGTTCCAGCGCGATATAGCAAGTGCGAATATATTCATTGCTTCTCTGATTTTTATTGAAGACTTAGCACAGAAAGTAGTTGCCGCCGTTGAACCCCATCGTGATAACCTAGATGTAGCGGTTGTCTTCCCCTCCATGCCCGAAGTGATGCGCCTGAATAAAATGGGTAGCTTTTCTTTGGCGCAGTTAGGACAATCTAAGAGCGTTATCGCCAACTTCATGAAGAAGCGTAAAGAAAAATCTGGCGCTGGTTTCCAAGATGGAATGTTAAAGCTCTTGCGTACCCTTCCCCAAGTGCTGAAATTCCTACCAATGGAAAAAGCACAAGACGCGAGAAACTTCATGCTCAGTTTTCAGTATTGGCTAGGTGGTTCAGCGGAAAACCTGGAAAACTTCTTGCTGATGCTGGCTGATAAATACGTATTAAAAGGCGAAGACAGACAAAAACTAGCTGCTGCTGACTATCAAGCACCAGTTGTTTATCCCGACATGGGTATTTGGCATCCTTTAGCGCCGAGTATGTTCGAGGATGTGCGAGAATATCTGAATTGGTATTCTGCCCGCAAAGACATCTCCAAAAATCTCAAAGATCC
>RDYJ01000097.1 GCA_004293145.1 Nostocales cyanobacterium
ACAACTAACGGTATATTTGCTTGTTGGAGGTCTTCACATTGGTTGCGAATTTTTTCAATTGGTTCGCTCAGAATTGTGGTGTAATAATACAGAAGGTAAACTGTACCAATAGTGATAGCTTGTTGACTCCATAGGTAAGCACCAACTGTTAGAGACATTACACTTCCTAAAGCAAATATACCGTTAGTTGTTACCCAGAGAATTGTATCGGCAAAGCGTGCTTTATGAAAAATATGTAACCAGTTGCCAAGGATTTTATAAAAGCGTTGCATGACATAGTTTTTAGCTCCATTGGCTCGGATATCTTCCATTCCTGTTAATTGTTCACCCAAGAAGCCAAAAAACTCTGCACTAATTTGGCGATAGTCTCCCCAATGGACAACGGCTATGCTACGCAACTGAATGAGAGTAAATAAGGCAATGATAACAAACAATAAAACAGCTAAATCGGCTCGCCAATCTTCGTAGAATAGCACTACAATCACACCCAATATCATCAGCAAGTTGCCCAAGATGTGAATAGTAAACTGAGAGAAAAATTTTGATAAATTCTGTACATCACCATCTATCCGTTCAACTAATTCGCCGGGGGTGCGGTATTTGTGAAAGGATAAATCTACTTTCAAACAATGCTCTACTAAATCTGCACGCAAAGTATTAGTAGCTGTCCAGGCGACGTTTTCACCGTAGAATGTCGCTGTAATTAACATTACTTGCGTGATAATGGCTACAGCAATAAATAACAAGGCTGCTAAGAATAATTTTTGACTATCGCCACCTGTAACAGCCGTATCAATGAAATAACGCAGAATTTGGGGGTTAACTAATTGTAGTCCGATGCTGACGATTAATGCGATCGCAAACTTAGCAACCTGCCATTTTTGGGGTTTGAGATAATCTACAAGTAAGTTCCAGTATTGCTGTAGTCCGATTTTCATAATAGTTAATCAGTCATAATATGCTCTCAGGTGTAGGAGGAATACGTACTAATAAATGCGATCGCAATGTTCCAGGTAATTTAGGGGGTAAAACATATCCGTCTTTACTCTCTTGATACATCTGGCTAAATTGGAACAAATCATTTATACTTTCCTCTGTCAAATCAACAAAATGGTATGTATATTTTTGCGGACAAACAAAGCTGACAGCACAAGAATATTTTTTAACGCAAGTCCATAAACATCCTACAGGCTGAATGTTAAGAGTGCTGTCAGCGTAATTATTTTTTTGCACCTCCAGTAGTTTCAATAATAGTTGATTTCCTTCCGCGCGTTCGTCTGCTTCTTCATGAGATAGAACAGCACTACAAGATGTACAAACAAATAAAGTATGAAGTGTCATAATCTGGTAGTTGATAATAAAGTATTGAAACCAATATTCAAGGTGTGTTAATTAGATACTTAAATAAATCATCAATAATTGCATTTGCAGCTAACATACCACTCCCTATCCAGTAACTTGGAACGAAATAAACTTTATTTTCTTTTACAGCTTTTAAATTTTTCCACAGTGGGCTTAATTTAAGTTGCTCTAATTTATATTGTGCTGTTTGATTACCTTTAGTATCATTCTCAGCCGTCCAAATAAATATCACATCACCATCTGCTTGTTCGATTAATTCATTACCGATGGACATTTGAATCGGATTATTAAATAATTTTTTTGCCTCTGATGCAGTAAAATTCTGTGATTCTGGACGAGATAAACCAGCATCTTGTAAAACTGTTCCGCAGAAAGAATCAAGTAGATAAAGGTTAATGTTATTAGGATAAACTCGCACTACAGAAACTTTGAGGTTTGACACATTATTACCCATTTTCTGCTTAAATTCTGCGAGACGACGGTAATAATCTGCCATTACTTGTTGACCGACTTCTTTCTTTGCTAATGCTACACTAATATTGGTAAATACCTCTTTCCATAGTCCACTGTGTCCAAATTTCAACAAAACTGTGGGAGCAATTTTGGAAGTAATAGGATAAATACCTTTGTGATATTCAGAACCGACAATTAAATCTGGTTTGAGTGCGAGAATACTTTCTAAATTAGGTTCGCCTATTGTCCCAATGTTTTTTACTCCTGTGAGCTTATCTTGCCAAGATGATGAAAAATCGGAGATTACAGCACCAAGAGGTTTAATACCTAGTGCGATCGCATTTTCAGCATCATCTAAAGTCACAAGTCGCTCAAACTTTTGGGGAATACAGGTAATTCCCGCAGCGTGTTCCATCTGACGACAAGCTGCATTTGTACTTTGATAATTAATAGGTAGAGAACCATCACGATGACAAGCTACAGATAGGATTAGACTACAAAAGAGTACGATCCCAAATCGCCACCAGCGAGTCAAGTTTTTGATTTTGATATAACTGTCATTCATGATGGAATCTCATACTTCAAGCCTGATTTTTATTAAAACTCAATTGCAAACGAACCCACCAATGTTAAAGGTTCACCATAGTAGACACCTAAACGACCACCATCAGAACCATTAAAATAGGTCTTATCAAACAAGTTGCGAACATTTAAAGCTGCTCTCCAGTTATTGCGTTTGTAAAATACCGACGCATCGGTACGGACATAACTATGAAGAATGTAACTGTTGTCTAAATCTCCCAAGCGATCGCCAACAAAAAATAATCCTAATCCTAATCCCAACCCTTGCAAATTGCCTTTTTGAAGTTCATAAGTTGTCCAGAAACTTGCTGCGTGTTCTGGGATATTATCTCGACGACGACCTTCTAAACCACTGGTATCTTTGCTAATGAATGCGTCAATATAAGCATAGGAAGCAATCACTTTCCAACCAGGGGTAATTTCTCCAGCAATATCAAGTTCAATACCTCTACTTGTCTGTTCCCCTGTTTGAATTTGATCATTAGGATCGGATGAATTGGGATCATCAACAGTAACATTTTGCTTGCGGAGGTCATACAATGCTAAAGTTGCGCTCAAATTGCGGGTAATATCAGCTTTCACACCTACCTCTAATTGTCTACCTGTTTCTGGTTTAAATGGTTCACCATTACCATTACGACTTGCACCAAAACTAGGTTCAAAAGAAGTTGCATAAGATGCGTAAAGCGAGATATTTTGAGATGGTTGATAAACTATTCCTAAGCGTGGACTAAAATTACTATCTGATTGGGAAAATTCTTGTTTTTCTTGACCCGATCTTCGTGTAGTGCGCTTTTGGTCAAAAATATCAAATCGCCCTCCTGCTAGTAATTTGAGTTGGGGATTAAGTTCGATTTGGTCTTGGATATAAAACCCATATTTATCGAGAGTATCATCACGGAAGAAATTTAAGATTCCTTGTTTGGGATACTCTAAACGAGCGTAGACTGGGTTAAATATATTAATGGATGGGTACGTTTCAAAGTCTCCAAAAGTTCCATCTTGAGTGATTTTGCTATAGTCAAATCCAAACAATAATTGATGTTTAATCGAGCCAGTTGAGAATTTTCCTACTACATCTGTTTGGGTAGAATAAGCATTATCTCGACGCTCAGAAAAATAACTCAATCTACTTAATTCACCCGTTTGTTCATCAAGAGAGTCACGTAACGGATAGTAACGGGCTAAATTTACGAATTGAGCGCGAAAAGCATTTCTAATTGACCATTGTTCATTGAACTTATGGTCAACTGCATAACCAAAATTAGTTACATTTATTTCCACATTTTGGAACGGTTCTCCTAAAAAACGTTCCCGTGGGAAATTTGGTGGACGATTACCTATTGCTACAGTACCATCATCTGCTGTCCGTGTTTCTTCCAGCCAAGAACTATCTATGGTTAAATTTGTTTTATCACCAAGTTCAAACTTAAATTTAGGAGCAATAAATACACGCTCTGAATTTACAAAATCACGAAAACTTCCAGAATTTTGATATGAGGTATTAAAGCGATAAAGAGCAGTTTTACTGTCATTTAATGGACCTGATAAATCAATTCCACCCCGATAGTTACTAAAACTACCAACAGTTCCCTCAACGGAGTAAAACGGTTGATTTAAAGGTTCTTTAGAAACTAAATTCACCAAACCACCTGGAGGTGCATCTCCAAACAATACCGATGCTGGACCTTTGAGAACTTCGATGCGTTCAATATCGGCTGTTTCAATCAAGCCACCATAATCTTGATAGGAACGAAGCCCATTCCGAAATAAGTTTGCACCGAAACCACGTAAAGAAAGATACTCGCTGAAACCTTGATAATAACCAGCATTGGTAGAACCGCTGACGTTTTGCAGTGCATCTTGAACGCGAATAATTCCTTGATCTTTGAGGACTTCGCGGGGTATTACCTGAATTGATTGAGGAATATCACGGATAGGTGTATTTGTTTTGGTTGCGCTTGCTGCTGCTTCTACACGATAACCACTTTGCTCACCCGTAACTACCAATTCAATCGGTGTTTCACCCTGTGCAGATGGTTGTTCTGGCTGGGTTTCACTGCTGGGTTGTGGTTCTGGTGGAGTTGGTTCTGTTGGTGGTGTGGGAGTATTTGTCACACTTGGTACAACCCCAAAAACCAAACCTGTATCATCATCAAACAATTCGACTTGTGGCGCACCTGTTTCACCTGTTACCGTGATCCGAATAGTATTTGTATTTAGATTGGTAACTGTAACTTCAGTAATTCCCGCAGTCGGTTTTTCTTGACGGAATGTATTACCACTAGGTAAGCGTAATTGGCTATTGGGTATATCTATGATGTAATTATTACCCTCACTTTTATTTGTGAGTTGCAGTTTATCTGATTGATTAGTTTCTAAAATTACCTCTATTCCTGTGTCCGTTGTTTGGGATTTGACACCTGTAATTTGAATGAGGGATTGAGCCAGCCATTGTTTAATATTGGTAGCGGGTTTTTCGATCTCATTTAATTGAGAAATTTTAGAGATTGGTTTTTGGTTATTTTCAGCTAAAACAGGTAAATTTACGCACACTAAAGCCAAACCTGTCATCCCAGCTAGTTTTTGCAATTGATTTAACATCACTCTACACACCACAGAAGTAAGGAACTGGAAGACTAGCAACTGTGATAATAAATCCCAGTACCAATCTAGACTCATGTATTTAATTAATAATTACTAGCAATAAGATTACAGGAAAGTTCTGAGGTATGGGTGAATACTATGATCACTAGCCGGAGTTTTTGCGATCGCTAGACGGAGTTTTTAGATTTTTGTCGTTTTTCGTTGAGAAAAATTCCCGGATTTACACCAAATTTGCGGCGGAAGGAAGCCGCGAAATAGCCTCTATTGGCAAATCCTACGGCTTTTGCTGTTTCCGTTACACTTAGTTTACCCGCTGCTAACATTTGGCGCGATCGCTCCATGCGGCAATCATGTAGATAACCAAACACTGTTGTATTAAATACTTGCTTAAATCCAACTTTCAGCTTATTATCATTAATTCCCACCATCCGCGCCAATTCCATTAACGAAGGTGGTTGATCTAACTGCGCTAACAAAATTTCACTCGCGTAATGAATGCGCTCAATATCCTCTGCATTCAAAGTCTTGCTATTTGTCTCCATTGTTTGACTTTCCAGAAATTGATCAACCACAAGCGCCATCAATTCCCAAACTTTACTTTCTAAATACACCCGTTTTGTGTTTCCCTGATATGGACAGTTTAACAGTTGTTGTAGTGCCATTTGCATTGCAGAGGTTGTCTTTCCGTGACGCTCATAATATTTTTGATCTGATTTCCGAATTAATGGTTGCAAATTTGTCGGTAGTTCTTCCTGATGGCCAAACCACTCGCAAAATAACTCAGGTTCTACATGAACACTCACCCAAGCATTCGGTAACATTGGTGAATGTTCTAAACTTCCTCCTGGTGCTAAACCGCTACCAAAAAATCCATAAGTTCCAGCCTTTAAACCTGAAATCTCAAAAGTGTACTCAATCAGATGTTCTCTCTCCGAGGATCTTGTAATTATCTCATCATGCAATTGATAGTTAGCGATATCTAAATCTAATCCTGTTCGTAAATCAATACACCGACTGTAACCGTTTCCCAATTTCACAGGATATTGATAAGTTACATCAAATTCATCAGCAGAATCAGGTGTGAGTTGATTCTCCTCACTTTCATAAACAAGTTGCTGGTAAGCAGATTGAGAAAGAATAAGAGTCATAAAGTGATTAGGGTTTAATTATAGAGGTTTCTAGTCTACTAAAGTACAAATTTATCTGCGTTTATCCGCGTCCATCATCTTCTATCTGCGGTTAATTCTTTCTTCGGTATACCTCACTTAAAATAGGAATCGCTATATAGTTTTTAACTAATTGCTATAAATACCTTTTGATATCATGGCAAATATTTGAATAAGTCATCTAAAGCACGATTAGCGCCAATAATTCCCCATGCAGCAATCCAAACATCACCTGTAACAGGATAAACCCGATTTTGTTGTACAGCTTGTAACTGAGACCATAGAGGATGATTGATGAATTGTTTTAACCTTGATTCATTGTGTCCTCCCAGAATTAAGAAAATAACATCACCACCGATTTGAGGAACTAATTCTAAAGAAATGTTTTCGTGATTTTTATCTTTATTTTCATATTGAGAACGAGGTAAACCGATTTCTTTGATAATTGATCCACCAAATGAACGACTCATATAAAGACGAGTATAATTAGCCCAAAAATTGACTAAAGATACTTTAGTTTCTGAAAGGTTTGTTCCCATTTTTTGCCGCAAAATTGCTATTTTTTGATCATATTCTTGCAACAATTTTTCAGCTTTGGCGGTTTTTCCCAGTGCTTCCGCATATTGCTTTAACCAATCTTTCCAGTCAATATCTTTATCTACCAATACTGTTGGGGCAATTTTAGATAGTTGTTCATATAATTCAGCATCCCAAGAAAAACCTAGAATTAAGTCAGGTTTGAGATATAAAATCTTTTCTAAATTGGGTTGACCGTTAGTACCAATTTTCTCAATGTCTGAGGTTAAATCTTGTAAATAAGCCTGAAATTTATAATCACCTAATGTAGTAGCTGCTATTGGTTTAACTCCTAAAGCTAAAACATTATCTAAGCCTCCTAATACAACTACACGCTGTGGATGTAAAGGTATTTTAGTTTCACCCATAGCGTGTTTAAATACTCGCATTTCTGGAGTAACATTGACAGAATTAAAAATCACATTTTTTGGTGTATTCACTCCACAGCCGATGACTATTAAAGCTGTGATGATGCTGAATACAAGTAACTTAATTTGATGATCATCAATTATGTAATTCAGGAAGGTAGATACCCTGATAAATAAATTATTTTTGATTGACATTTTCTTGATAATTAATTAAACTGAGATTAATTAAACTGCAATTAATGATGCTGCCATATCCACAAGTTCTGTAATAGTATACTGAGAAAAAGTTACTAATTCATTAGTCCCACATTCTCCTCGGAAACTAATACTGTTAGTAGGATCATCAATCACATTACATCTATAAGTGTTAACTTTACCATCAGGTGTGGTAAAAGTTATTTCTACCTGACTAAAAGTTTCATCTTCGTTTTGATCAATCACATGACCTTGTATTTGGTAATTAAACCAATCCCAATTATATTTTAACATCAACTCTCGTTCTAAAATTTGCACTTGCCAGGGTAAAATTCCCCAACCACGATAGACATTTTTTAAACATTGAATATCGCCAGTTTTTGTCAAAATAGAAGTGAAAGATTTTTGATTTAACCTAGCGTAATATCTCCCTTCTGGAAGATCAATCATAGTTGGTGCAAAACGATGTCCTCCAAAATGGCTACTTTGCCAAACCCGAACATTAGATAATGATAAATCTTCTATTGTTGCTAAAGCTTGACGATAAAAAGGATTACCATATTTAGCGCAGCATTTATCATGAGTACCATGAGTACATACCAAAAAATCTCTAGTTTGAATATTGGTATTTTCAGATTTTAGAGTTTCATTGTTGATACACTTTTCTATGATTGGAACTGCATCATCAATATCTGAGAGGATATATTCTTTTTTGCTATACACTGAAGATATTTCTTCTGTCTGGTAGTAGATAATTAAGCGAGTTTGCCCAACTTGGTAATAATTGGCGTTGTAAATAAATAGCAACCGTAGATAACAAGAAGCTTCATCAATAACAGAATTTAAACTCTGTAATTTATTGCTAATATTTTTGGATTCTAGGAGGTCAGATGTCCACGGTGGCGGGACTTCAAGTAAAACATAATATCGGCGATTTAATGCCGTTCCAATGGGGTCTTCTTTCGCTTGACAAGATTCTTCTGCACAGAAAATGTTGTTCATAATAAACCAGAAAATGAGAGTTGGTAATTTCAGCTAATTAGAATTATTATCAATAATCAAATATGATTTATGTTGGTTTTGGTACAGGTTTAAGGTATCTTTTGTAAATAGATTACAGATGATGTATTAATTATGGAATTTTTCTAAATTGAGATATTTGTATAAATCATCAATTATTGCATTAGCCGACAAAATATTACCAAATATCCAGTAGCTAGAATCAACACTATAAACTTGTTGATTTTTGACTACATTTAGTGTTTGCCAAAGACGAGTATTTTGATATTTTTTAAATAATTCTTTAGCTCCCGGATCTACTGCTACAAATAAAACATCAGCATCGAGTAAGTCTATCCGTTCTAAGCTCAAGATAATTAAATTATCATCAGTAGACTTGATTAAATTCTTTTGATTATCTGGCATAGAAATTCCTAATTCTGCTAAAATACTCCCAGGAAAAGAATATTGAGAACGAAATTCAGGTAGTTGTACCTGCCCGTGAAATCTACTCACAGAAACTTTGATTTTCTCAACTTTATCACCCAACAAAGACCGGAGATTTGTTAATTTTTCTTGATATTGAGTTAGTGATTCTTTAGCAACATCACTTTTACCTAATACATTACCCATTTGTTGTAAAGAATCTTTCCATCCACTTTGAGAATATTTCACCTGAACTGTAGGGGCAATTTGTGAAAATAATTTATAGGTTTCTGGATTAATACCATATAAACTAACAATCAAATCTGGTTGTAAATTGACAATAGCCTCAATATTTAACTGATTTTCGTTACCTATATAAGTTATCCCTGCTATTTTATTACCCAAAAAATTAGCTTTATTAGCTACAAAAGCAGATTCTGGTGCAGCTATTGGTTTTATTCCTAATGCTAATACTACCTCTAAAGCTAATTGTTCAGTGACTATTACCCGTTTTGGCTGAAGTGGAACACAACTTTCACCTAATTCATGTTTAACTAACCGACATTCTGCCGCTAAAGCTAATATTTTGGTTTTGATTTCTCCAGTATTTTGATGAAACCCACTATGACAAGCAGTAACTATCAATAATGAGATAGCAATTAAAATACATAGCCTTAGAGCAGCAAAATATCCTTTTTTCATTGGTTTTGATCTGAAAATATTAACCGAGTATTTAAAGTTCTAGAGGCGGGATTTTCCCGCCCATTGGGGTTAATTATTTAACCCTATTCTCAGCGCAAATTAAAATTCAAAAGAAACAGTTCCCAACACTGTTAATGGTGCAGCCGGAACAATAAAGAAACTTTGAGACTCGTAATATTTAGTATCTAAGAGGTTTTTAACATTAATAGCAGCACGCCAATTATCTCGCTTATAGAAAATACTAGCATCAGTTCTAACGAATGAAGGAATTTTCAAATTATTGGGTAAACTCGCTTCCCTTTCTCCAGCGTAAACAAGTCCAAGTCCTAAACCGAACCCTTGCAAATTACCTTTTTGAAATTCATAAGTAGTCCATAAACTGGCACTGTTGTAAGGTACACCAACTAAGCGATTATCTTGTAAGTCATTATCTTTGGTAATATTGGCATCTGTGTAAGCATAAGTACCAATTATTTTCCAACCAGGAAGAACTTCACCAACAACATCTAATTCAAAACCACGGCTTTTTTGTTCACCTGTTTGAATGCTAAAGTTATCATCTTCAGGATCTGTTGTTAAAACGTTTTGCTTGGTAATATCGAAATAAGCTAAAGTTGTTGACAGACGCTTATTCAAAAACTCCTGCTTAATTCCTACTTCAAATTGTTCTGCCGTTTCCGGTTTAAAAGGTTCATTATTGCGAGTCTTGCCAAATATTTGTGGGTTGAAAGAATTAGTCCAACTAGCATAAATTGATGTAGAATCAGTTGGTTGATAAACTAACCCTACTCTTGGCGAAAACTTAGAGTCTGAAGTTTCATCATAGACTGTACCAGTTTCTACATCTCGATAAAAAGAATCAACATTATCAAAACGACCACCAGCAAGTAATTTAATTTGTGGTGTTAGTTCTACTAAATTTTGGAAATAGACTGCAATATTATCTCCACCATACTGTTCATTAGACCTACTCTGATTCGTAGGTGCTGGTGCGCCATAAACAGGGTTAAAAATATCTAAATCACCAATGCTGCCACTCAAAAAGTCGTAAGCGTATCTGTAATTGGATAACTCCAATCCTACAAGCACATTATGGGCAATTGAACCAGTATTAAATTTGCCACTAATTTCATTTTGAAATGTCAAATTATTCTGGTCTTCATTAACATTGCGATATGCCCGTAATACTGTCCGTCCATCGGCATTAACACGCCTTGGTTGCGCTCCTCTGGTATTACCACTAACATTAATTACATTGAAAACCTGACGGAATTTCCAGTTATTTTTGTCCCCAAATTCACTTTCTAATGTATAGGTGAAATTATTAGATTTCAATTCACCTCGGTTGAGATTAGGTTCACCTAAAAAACGGTTAATAGGCAAATCAAAAACTACCTTGTTATTGGAAGGAAAACCCCGTTCAAAAGTGTAGTCATACTTTTGATATTCATAACCAAAGGTAAGATTTGTCCTTTCTCCCGCTTTGACGGTAATCATTGGGGCAATAAAGGTACTTTCATTTTCTACGAAATCACGAAAACTTTTCGCATTTTCGTAAGCTGCATTGAGTCTGTAAAGTGCGGATTTATTTTCTAATAAAGGTCCAGAAAAATCAATTGTTCCTCGGTAAAAGTCATTATTACCAATTGTGCCATTAAGTTGATAAAAAGGATCTTCCAGGGGCTTTTTAGTAATAGTATTGACAACACCACCGGGACTGGTGGCGCTACCATACAAAACTGATGCAGGTCCTTTGAGAAATTCTACCCGCTCCACATTAGCGACATCACGAGGACTCAAAAATCCAAAATCTTTGACACCATCACGCAGAGTTTCAAAACCTGTAGAAAAACCACGAATAAAGTAACCTTGAGATGCTAGTCCACCATAGGTTTCTTGAGGACGCACACCACTAACATTATCTGCTAGTTCGTTAAGTCTAATTACTTGTCTGTCTTGAATTATTTCTTTGGGAATAACTTGTACAGATGCAGGAATATCACGCAATGGTACATTAATTTTTGCTGCGGTTGTCGCTTCGGGAATAAAGTAACCGCTATTTTTTTCACCTGTAACTATTAATTCTATTGGTGTTTCGGAAACGGTTGGTTGTTCTGGTTGAGTTTGTGGAGATTCTGTTATCGGTTGTTCTGGTTGCGGTGATGCTGTTGATGCAACTTCAAAAATCAAACCTTCATCACCATCAAACAACTCAACAATTGGTACTCCTGACTCCCCTGTTAGCGTCACTTGAACAGTATTCTGATTCTGATTAGTTACTTGTACGAGTGTAACTCCTGCTATGGGCTGATATTGTCGGAATGATGTCTGACCATTAGAGAGTTGTAATTGAGCGTTGCGAATCTCAGTAATGTAGTTAGTGCCTTCCTGCTTGGCTGATACTTGTAGTTGATCTCCTTTAGCAGTCTCTAAAATAATTTCTACACCCTTATCGGTGCGGTTTACTTTTACACCCGTAATAAGTATAACGGCTTGTCCTGGTAACTGTACTAGCTTTTGAGAACCATTTGTTAGCTTGACTTTTAAGCGTTGGATTTGTTGATAACTTACATTTGGATCACTGCTATCAAAAGGCTGTAATTGTATCTTTTGTCTCTCCTTACTGAAAGCAGGAGTTGTTAACACCAAAGAAAATGCACCTGTCAGCAACAAACTTTGAAATAACCGATCTTGTTTCATTCTTTTCCTCACACCCAACACACAGACTTTATTGATACTTAGTAGTTAATAAGTTATTAAAACTTATTCGCAATATGATCTTAAATCAAAGTTGAAATTATTACAAGTTTTTCTCATTAAGTAATGACTTTTATCCAAATCGAGATAATAGATAATTTTACCGGGTTACAATGCCGTAAATTCAATCCCACAGGCAATTATGGCGAAAATATTTCCAGAGTCTCGTGTTGAGTTCCAGTGGATCACAACAATCAATAAACTGGTGAAGTTGTCGCCTTAAATCCTTGTCTGACAAAGCTTTTAAGTAAAAATAGTAATTTTGTTCACTAGCTTTCAAAGTTGAGAACTAGGTATTAACAAAAATACCATTGATATAGAGAACATTTTGCTAATTTTTTGCAAAATACTAAGATTAATCTTTATCCCATAAGGTGATAAGCAAAATTGATGTATTAACAGTTGCAAATTAGTAGCAAGTAAGTTAATTAAAAAACTTATTGAGATAAGATATCATTTACCCTTACGTCCTATGGGTACACACATTGGTGTTCCCACAACTGGGTCAGCAACAACACGACAATCTAACCCAAACACCTCTTTTACCATTTCCTCAGTCATGACTTCTTGTGGTTCTCCAGCAGTAAAAATTCTACCTTCCTTAACTGCAACTAAATAATCAGCATAACGACAAGCTTGATTTAAATCATGCAACACCATGACAATAGTTCTACCCTGAAATTGGTTTAAATCATACAACAAATCTAAAACTTCTATTTGGTGTGCCAAATCTAAAAAAGTAGTCGGTTCATCTAATAGTAGAATATCCGTATCTTGAGCCAATGCCATAGCAATCCAAGCTCGTTGTCTTTGTCCACCAGATAAAGTATCTAACGCTCTTTCTGATAACTTGAGTAAATCCGTAATTTCTAAAGCTTGGTGAACAATTTTTTCATCTTTTTCTGACCATTGCTGCAACCAATTTTGATAAGGATAACGTCCTTGTGCTACTAAATCTCGGACTGTTAAACCTTCAGGTGCTACGGGACTTTGAGGCAAAATTCCCAATTGTTGGGCGACTGCTTTTGTGGAAAGTTGAAAAATAGATTCTCCATCCAAATATACAGCCCCACCACGAGGTTTAAGCAATCGAGCCAAACCTCTTAATAAAGTAGATTTCCCGCAACCATTAGCACCAACTAAAGCACTAATTTTTCCAGAAGGAATCGCTAAATTTAGATCCCAGATAATCGTCGCACCATCATAAGCTAAAGATAAACTTTTCGTTGATAAACCTTTCATAATTAAGACAATTTTAGATTTTGGACAGTAATTTTTAATTTTGGTGTTATTGAATTTATGAAATTGAAATCTCAAAAATTATCAAATCCTACTCTCTGCGCCTCTGCGTCTCTGCGTGAGAAAAACTCATATTCTTAATTAGCTTATTTTTTCCGATTACGAATTAACAAATACAGAAAATAAGGAGCGCCCACAGCAGCAGTAACAACACCACAGGGAATTTCAATAGGTGCAAATAATGTTCTTCCTAATAAGTCAGCAACAGTAAAAATCATTCCTCCTAACAGTGCGGAAGTGGGAATTAAACCTTGATGATTTGTACCTACTAACTGCCTTCCTAAATGGGGTGATATTAAACCGACAAAACCGATCATTCCCGCAGTCGCTACTGATGCACCAGCTAAAGCAACTCCTACTAATAGTAATAAACTACGTTGAATTTCTACAGATGTTCCTAAACTTCTAGCAACATCATCACCTAAATTTAAAGCATCCAAATGTCTGGCTAAAAGTAAGGACATAGGGATAAAAATAATTAACCAGGGTAAAAATGAAAATACCTGTTCCCAAGTCCGTCCGTAAACGCTACCAGCTAACCACACCAAAGCATCATTAACGCTGTAAATGTCGCCGAAGGTAATCATTAAACTGGTAAAGGCGCTGGCGATCGCAGATAAACCCACACCCATTAAAATTAATAAAATCGGCGAACTGCCATTATTCCAAGCTAACCAGTAAATTAAAGCCGCCATCAACAAAGCACCAACAAAAGCTGATAAAGGTAAAGTATAAACTGGTGCGGAAGGAAATAAAACAATCACTGTCACTGCGGCTAAACTTGCCCCAGCATTGATGCCAATAATACCAGGATCAGCTAAAGGATTGCGTGTTAAACCTTGGAAGATAGTTCCAGAAATTGCCAGCGCCATTCCCACCATAAAAGCCACCAGGGTACGAGGTAAACGCAGGGTATTAATAACGAATAAATGATCAGGATTTCCCGTATTTACACCCAATAAAGTTTTCATAATATCTAGGGGAGAGATAGGATATTCACCTCTACCCACATTTATCACCATTGCTACCCCAATCACTGCTAGTAAAAATAACAGTATCATTGGTACACGGCGATCTATCCTAAAAGATATTGCTGAAGAACGAAACACCCACCAATCAACCTTCATTTCTTCACCTTCGACTTAGCCAAGTAAACAAAAAAAGGAGCGCCAACCAGTGCAGTCATTACACCTACAGGTAATTCCTGGGGTTTAAGGATAATACGACTGGTAATATCTGCTACTAACAGTAAAGTTGCCCCGACAACTGCGGAATAAGGCAAAATCCAGCGATAATCGGTTTTAATGAAAAATCGGACAACGTGAGGAACGACTAAACCAATAAAACCAACCGGACCAGCCAGGGCTACGGAACTTCCTGCTAGTAAAACTACGCTAATGGCGGTAAAAATTTTTATCCAGGCTGTTTTTTGTCCTAAACCTTTGGCGACATCATCACCTAGACTCATGGTTGTAATTTGTCTACCTAAAGCCAGGGCAATTACTAAGCCGATGATGACAAAAGGTAGTGCGGAAAGCAGGATAGGCGCATCTCTACCAGATAATGAACCAGCTAACCAAAATCTAATTTCTTCTAATGTGCGTTGACTAATGATTAAAATGGCAGTAGTCAGGGAAGAAATTAAAGCTGTCAGGGCTGCACCTGCTACTGTAAGATTAAGCGGGGTAGATCCTCCCTTTCCCAGTGAACCCAGGAAGTAGACTAAAATCGCTGTGACTCCCGCACCCAAAAAGGCCGCAATTGTCAAAGTAGTAACGGATGTACTACCAAATATAAAAATGGTGACAACTACGGTGAGTGCTGCACCCGACTCAATACCTAGAATACCTGGATCTGCTAAGGGGTTGCGTGTTAAACCTTGCATTAATGCACCAGATACTGCTATGGATGCACCGACTAAAATGGCAATGAGCGATCGCGGTAATCTGACTGTTTGAATAACTAAGTGTTGATATGAACCATCAAAGCTGACAAAGGATGTCAAAATCTGATCTATTGGTATATCTGCCGCTCCTAATGTGACACTAGATACTAAACAAACTAGCAGCAGCATCAAACACACAACTAAGCTAAATACAGGTTTAGCTGCTGAATTAATCAAAATTCTCAACTCCTTAAACTTCCTGAAATCCTGACTCCTGTACAGACGTTTCGCCGAAACGTCTCTACTGACTCCTTGATTATTTCCGTGTAGCTATACCTAATTTCACTCCTTCCACCTGTCGCACTTTATCCATCACTGCTACTACTTGTCCGTGATTAACGGCTTCATCGGCATTAAGTATCACCATCAAAGGCTTTGATGGTTCTACTTTTTCTCTTACCTGGGCTGCTAATTGCTCTAAACTAACTGCTTCTTTATTCAAAAATATCTTGCCACTATTATTAATAGTTAATGTTACCTGTGCCGGACGATCTGTTTTTCCCGTAGCAGCTTGAGGTAAATTAACTGGTAAACCCTCAGATCGAGTTAAATACAAGGTTGACATGATGAAAAATGTCAAAATTGCAAAGATGACATCAATCATTGGCACAATGTTAATCTGTGCTGGTATTTCCGGTTCATCTTGTAGACGCATAGGTTTTTTCTCCTCTTTCGTAGCGACGACGATATAGTAGTTCTAAATGACCACCATATTCTTGAATCAAAGCAATTTGCCTTTGATAAAATCCCCGGAAAGTATTAGCAAAAACCAGTGTAAAAATTGCCACAATTAAACCTGTAGCGGTAGAAACCAACGCTTCACTAATACCACTAGTTACTCCAGCTGCTTTTGTTCCACCCACATCACCAATATTGAGAGAAGCAAAAGAACCAATTAACCCCAATACAGTACCGAGTAACCCTAACAGGGGTGCGAGGGCAATAATGGTATCAAAAATTGTATTAAATCGTTTGAATAACGGTATTTCTGCTTGGGCTTCACTCTCCAAGGCCAAGCGGAATTCTTCTGGATTTGGTTCTTCTAACTCTAAAGCTGTCAAAAAAATCCGTGCAATTGGTAAATCTGCATTCTTTCGCAGTGTATCAATTGTACTTACCACATTGTCTTGACGATAGAGATTCAACACATTTTTGACTACCCGTTGCTGACGGGTACTGATTGTTACCCAAAATTTTATCCGTTCGATAATTAGCCCTACTGCCAAAACAGAAGACAGTAGTAGAGGCCACATGACCACACCACCGGCGGTAAACAGATTTTTGATATCCATGTCCGATTTTCAAGCCTTTCAATGAAATTTCCTGACTATTTTAGCGAGTATATCTGATATCACTTCTCAAGTTATTAAATTAGAACAAATGAGAATATATGTCAATCTTTTGCCACATCTTCAGGGAAGAATACAGTCTCTGCTGGGATGAAAATCGCTGGAATTATTTGCTAGTAAGAGATTTAGGGTAAAATCCGCAAATACAAAAACTCAAAGTTATTGATTGACTTTTGCATATAATTTCTGTTATTCTTCCAAAGTTACTGAAAATTGGTAGCAATAAATATGAGTTTTTCCAGCACAGCCATAGAGCAGCGAGAAAAAGAATTAAAGACACTGACAACCTTTTTGACTTATAGCTTGATTGGCTCTTTGGCTATACATATTGGGTTGCTGGCTTCTGGTATTGGTAGTCTACTTACAAAAGTACCAGAAGAAGAACCAGTGGAAATCACTTTTGTTGAGACTCCACCGGAAGAAGAAATAAAACCAATAGAAGCACCGGAAGAGGAAATAAAACCTAAAGTTATTGATAATTCGCGGATTTTTACAAGTTCAAATAATTCTGATACCTCTCCAACCGTATTTGTACCGCAACCACAAAAAAGTACAGTAGTTTCGGCTCAACCTTCTGTCATCCAAAAACAGCAAGTGCAATCTCCTGTAGTTCCTGCCCCGAAAATAGAACCTCTCAAACCTTTACCTTCTATCACAAAGGAAACTGTATCACCTCAGAAAGTAGATACCCCGGAACAACAAGTCTCTCAGTTAACAACAAAGGTATCACCAAAAACAGTAGATACTCAGCCTCAAGCAGTATCTCAAACAAAAGATACCCCTACTAACACCTTATCTACTGAGACATCTGCCGTTCAACCATCTTCACAATCCGGCTCTAATCTGAGTAAGTTGTTAGCAGGAATCAGAGATGGAAGGGCAAATCAACAAGTTTCACAACCGTCTCTAGCTACTTCCGGTAATGGTGGAAATACTGTAGGAACATCTAACTCATCAGGATCAGGTATTCCTGGTAATGGGTCTGCTATTGTTACTGATAAGAGTGGTAGTGGGACAAAAAATGAACCGCCAAATACATCCAAAGTTGCCACTGCACCAACACCTCCCAAAATAAATACTAACTCTGGTAGCGGTAATGGCCGCGCTGCTTGTCGGGAGTGTGATACAAATTATCCAGATTGGGCAAGGAGAAGAGGAGTAGAAGGCAGAGTTGAAGTAGCTGTTGATACAGATAATAATGGTAATGTTACTAAGGTGCGGTTGTTGAGATCCAGCGGTAACGAAAAATTAGATGCAGAACATTTAGAACGAGCGCAAAAGTGGAAACTCAAACCGAGTTCAGAGGGTAGACAAGGTGTTAGTATTGGGACTGAATATGCGATCGCAGGTTCTCAAAGATATCGTCAATTACAAGAACGCAAGAAACAAAGAGAAACAGTACCAAGAAATACTGCATCTACCAACAATGCAAGTAACTCTGTGACTGAAACACCCAGACGCAGAAGAAGATTAGTAACATCCGTTGGTGAAAATATTCCTAGAGAATCGAACACAGAAACCAGAAGAATTCGCCGCAGGAGAAATGTAGCAGCATCAACAGAATCTACTTCCACTTCATCAGCAACAAAAGGACAGCGTTTGGGAGAAGCTCTCAGAAGAAGAAGAAGAAGAACTGATCAAGCTGTAACTTCATCTTCAGGAGAAACAAGGACAAGAAGACGAAGACGGGAAATAGCTCCAGTTTCCTCAGTCAGTAACAATAGTGAAAGCAGACCTAAATCTACCAGACGGCGGCGACGTTTGGAACAACCTGCATCTTCAGAGCAAAATCAACAACCATCTCCATCCGGTGAAAGTAATTAGGGCTTGCTGAAAAAGTCTGTTCGTTAGGCCTAGGAGTCAGGAGTCAGTAGAGACGTTCCGGCGGAACGTCTTCCGGCGGAACGTCTTCCGGCGGAACGTCTTCCGGCGGAACGTCTTCCGGCGGAACGTCTTCCGGCGGAACGTCTTCC
>RDYJ01000098.1 GCA_004293145.1 Nostocales cyanobacterium
AAAATCAGCCGGTGATAAATATAAAGTTCATAACGATGTAGTAACTCTTGTTCATCGTCATATTCATGGAGTTGTTGTGACTATTAACACTTTCAGCATTCACGAAACTGGGGCAGGATATCTATCTCATACCTATGATGCTGTATATCATGACCCCAAAACTGGTGTTCAAAAAGGCGGTCGGAGTGAGTTTACAGATGAATATGAAAAGGTAGGGAATTATTACATTCTCAACCGTCGAGAAATTCGCACCCAGACAAATGAAAATATCTCTATTCAAGAGTTTATTTTCGGTAATCTGGAATTGTTAGGCTAGATTTTTGAATAGTAAATAATTCACAATTTATCTAATTGATGTAGGGGTTTAGCACTGCTAAATCCCTAATATTATTGAGGATATAAATTAAACGCAGATGCACGCAGATTAACGCAGATGAAAAAGCATGAATTTAAAATCAACTAATCAACTTGTGAATATTATCCTCCCAATTTGCACCATCAAAAGGAACAATTTCAAAATTACCAATCACATCCCCATCTAAACACCGCACATTCACATCAATACAGTCAGGATGACTACGGGGAATATAAAAAGCATGAATTCCACAAACTTGACAAAATTTATGTTTTGCAACACCCGTATTAAATTGATAGGTTGTTAAAACATCCTCACCTTTTAATAAAGTAAATTTGTCTTTAGGAACAATTAAATGTAAAAATCCCTTTTTAGAGCAAATCGAACAATTACAATCATCAACTTTATGATGATCAACTACCACCCGAAAACGTACCGCACCACAGTGACAACCACCTTCATAAGTCATATAATTATTAAAATTCTTCATATTTTCATCCTTCTTTATCTGCGTTCATCTGCGTCCATCTGCGTTTAATTATTCAAGATACTTAGATAATAACCCAATAAAAACCCCAGGCGTTTCCAAATGTGGTAAAATCCCAGTATCAGCTATACATTGAAAATCTCTAATCACATTTTTATTCAAACTTGCTAATCTTTGTCCTAATTTAATATTAGTAAACTGTGCATCTTCACCCCAGAAAAACACAGTAGGAATTTGCAATTGTTGAATATATAAACTCAAATCGAAATACAGATCACCTCGTAAAAATGCCAAAGCTGAAAACTTCGCATTGGGTTTTTGTGCAGAATATAAATAAGCTTCCACAATTTCTTGAGTTAATCTTTCAGGTTTAGCAAAAAGGAAACTTTGCAAAAAATTACTCACAGCAACTTCATTTTCCGCACCCAAACCATAAATCAAATTATCCAAAAAAGGCATATTAATCACCGAAAGCGGTAATCTCCTTCCCGCACCCTGTCCAAAATCATCAAAACCAGAAGGAGAAACTAAAAACAATTCTTTAAATATTTCCGGTTGAGAAATAGCGAGACGAATAGTAAAAGCAGCAGTTAAAGAAGAAGCAACCACCGTCACAGGTTGATCACAAGTTCGGTGAATAAACTCACTAATAGTAGTTAAATAATCTTGAATTTGATAATCACGTACCGGATGATCCGACTCTCCCCAACCAATTAAATCAGGTGCTAGAATGCGGTATTCATTAGCAAAAGCTGGATAAACTTTAGACCATTCATAAGCAGAAGCACCACCACCAAAATTATGTAAAAATAATAAAGGTGGTAAATTTTCAAGTTCGGAAATAGCCCAAGGTTCACTAATTTGGGTATAATAAACCATTGAACCCAAAGAGGTCTTAATAACTTTTTGACCAAAACCAAGAGGTTGAAATTTCAGCATATAATCTATATTGTAATTATGAATTAGAAAGATTATCTTTGGTAACTGCTACAAGTTGATTGAGGTTATCACCACTAATATTATAAGCTGCACCAAACCCAATCACAAAACGTCCCTTAGTTGGAGTAAGTTGAAAAATTCTAAAATCAGCCAAACCGCGTAAAATTTCAATAATTTCTCCAAACCGTGCTTGAAATTGTTCAACAATTTGATTCCAGTGTTCAGTTTCCCTCTCAATTAAAGTAGCTGTACAATCAAAATTCAACCGACGACGAGCAAAAATATTAGAACTTTTAGCTTCATCCTCAATCAATAAAACTCCCACATAAGGATTAACTTGAATATTGGTAGTATGACTGGATAATCCACTTACATAAATGTAAATATTTTTAAATTCATCCATTACAAAAGGAGTATAACTAGCGTTAGGAATACCTCTTTGATTAACTGTACTAATCATAATGCTGGCAACTTCTTGAGGAAATTGCTCATACTCAGCTTGGACTTTTTCAAATTGACTCATAACAGGTAAATTCATTGTCGGTTGTTAATGTATTATTATATAACATATCTTTTCAGATCAGATCCCCGACTTCTTTAAGAAGTTGGGGATATTGTTGTTCACAATTGCTACAATTAAACTAGAATACACTAGAGTAGTTAGGAAATAATTATGAATGAAAAAAATCGTTCTCAATGGGACTTGTGCAGATTTATCAAAACCTTAACATACTTTGAGGTATTTCCTGCTCTCAATTGGGTACAAAATATCTTTCAAAATCGTCCTGAAACTAATCAAAATCAACCAAATGGGGGAATACAAATGGGTGTAATTCTAGTAGCGGGTGCAACTGGTGGAGTTGGTAAACGAGTCGTACAAAGATTATCAGCACAGGGTTACAAAGTTCGCTGTTTAGTCCGAGATATTGATAAAGCACGGTCAACTCTTGGTAATGATGTTGACTTAGTAGTGGGAGATATTACCAAACCCGAAACCTTGAATAACTTAGTGATGAGTAATATTCAAGCTGTTGTTTGTTGTACAGCAGTGCGCGTTCAACCAGTAGAAGGAGACACACCTGATAGAGCTAAATATAATCAAGGTGTGAAATTTTATCTACCAGAAATTGTTGGTGATACCCCGGAAAATGTAGAATATAAAGGAGTGAAAAACTTAGTAGAAGCATCTGCAAAATATCTAACAAGCACAGGTGAAAAAGCGATATTTGATTTTACCCAACCATCAGCAGAATTAAAAAATATCTGGGGTGCTTTGGATGATGTGGTTATGGGTGGTGTCAGTTCCAGCAATTTTCATATCTTAGAAAAAACTGCTTTATTTGCTGGTAATGTTTCTACTGCAAATTCGGGAGGTTTTGCATCTGTAAGAACCAAGAATTTTTCACCAGCAATTAATTTATCTGGTTTTACAGGTGTAAGATTGAGAGTTAAGGGTGATGGACAACGTTATAAAATCTTTTTAAGAACAGAAACAGCTTGGGATGGTGTGGGTTACAGTTATTCTTTTGATACTGTAGCTAATTCATGGATAGATGTGAACATTCCCTTTGCAAATTTAACACCTGTTTTTAGAGCTAAAACTGTTAAAGATTGTCCACAGATTGACAATACCAAAATTTGTTCATTTCAATTAATGTTGAGCAAATTTGAATATGATGGTGCTTTAAATCCTAAATTTACACCTGGTGGTTTTGCATTAGAGATAGAATCAATTAAAACTTATGGTGGTGAAGGTTTACCTCAATTTGTTCTCGTTAGTTCTGCGGGTGTCACTCGTCCCGGAAGACCAGGAATTAATTTAGATGAAGAACCTCCAGCAGTGAGATTAAATGACCAATTGGGAGGGATTTTAACTTGGAAATTAAGAGGAGAAGATAGTTTAAGAGAAAGCGGAATTCCCTACACTATTATTAGACCTTGTGCTTTAACTGAAGAAGCAGGAGGTAAAGAGTTAATATTTGAGCAAGGTGATAACATCAGAGGTAAAGTTAGCCGTAATGATATTGCTGAACTTTGCGTTCAATCCCTTAAACAACCAAAAGCGCGTAATATAACTTTGGAAGTAAAACAGGGAGAAAATGATGTTAAGTCTATTAATTGGAAACAGTTATTTTCTAGTTTAAAACCTGATAGATAATTGGTAGACAACCAATCAATACAATGCTGAAAAAATTATTGTTTGCTGGGGTTGTAGTGATAATTCTCTGGAGTGGTATTTTATCTAATACTGCTTCTTCACAGCAAGTAGATTTTCGTGTTAATAACCTAGAATCTGATTTGCGTCGTGTAGAGTTGCGGTTAAACCAGATAGAATTATTACTGCGTCAAAATCCCCAGATTCCATCCTCTAGAATTACTCAAACTCCAGTAAAACCGCGAATTGATAAACGGAATTTATCACAGTTGGAACGGGATAAAATGTTTGATAGATTATCAACTTTAGTGGTGGAATTAAAGCAACAAGTTAATGATTTAACAAAGCGGGTTGTAAAACTGGAGTCTGGGAAATAGTGATTTTGTCTGAATCAGGATATCCAGGATTTAAGGATTTTCAGGATGATGAAATTAAATAATTTTGTCTGAATCAGGATGTCCAGGATTAAAGGATTTTCAGGATTAATACATTAAATATTTGCTGTCTGAATCAGGATGTCCAGGATTTGAAGATTTTCAGGATTAATACATTAAATATTTTTTGTCTGAATCAGGATATCCAGGATTTAATGATTTACAGGATGAGGAGATTAAATACTTTTGTCTGAATCAGGATATCCAGGATTTAAGGATGTTCAGGATTAATACATTAAATATTTTTACACCACCAAATTATGTTAATCTGCTAATTCTGTCATTGAGGATAACAAGGTCTTAATCAGGATGTATAGGATTCAATTATTTTCTGGATGAACTATTTGTGAGGAACACACAATTAATTCTTGAAATCCTCAAATCATGAAAATCCAGATACTAACAAAAATCCTGTAAATCCTTAAATCCTGGATATCCTGATTCAGACAATTCTTGACATCCTCAAATCATGAAAATCCAGATACTAACAAAAATCCTGTAAATCCTTAAATCCTGGATATCCTGATATGGCTACGCCACGCTACGCCACGCTACGCTATCAGACAAAATATATTGACAAACACAACCATAATTAATTAACATTTGAATTGATATAACAACAAATATTTGGCTCTCCTATCCGTTTTTATACTTAATTAATTAAAGCCATGCCTTACAGTGATTTTACACTTAAAAAAGTCCGCCAAGATTTAGCAATTACTATCCATGAAGGAAGAAGCTTTTTTCCAGACATTGCTCCTGTAGAACCAGATGATTTATTACGTCAAGAACTAGAGGATGGTCTACCATTGGTACTTGCACGGGGTAGCGAAAAAGCGCGTTCCGAATGGATTATTAGCCCTGTATTAACAGCAGTGAGAAGATTATTAAATCGTCAAGTAAGCCTGTTTTCTGGAGAAGATTTTACTGTTGATCCCAACCTGGGACTTAATGGTATTTGTGATTTTCTGATTAGTAAATCACCCACTCAATTAGAAATTCAAGCTCCAGTTATTATCATTATAGAAGCAAAAAAAGAAAATCTTAATGGTGGTTTAGGTCAGTGTATTGCAGAAATGGTAGCTGCTCAAAAATTTAATGCTGCTAATAATATAAATATTCCTACTATTTTCGGTTCTGTCACCAGTGGAACAGCTTGGAAATTTTTAAAATTGGATGGTAATTCAGTGACTATTGATATTACTGAATATCCATTACCGCCAGTTGAGCCAATTTTAGGATTTTTGATGTGGATGTTATCACCAAATTCAGGAAATAATTAAAAATAATTAATATAGCAGGAGTCAGGAGTCAGTAGAGACGTTCCGGCGGAACGTCTGTACAGGAGTCAGGAGTCAGGAGTAAAACCCTCTTGTAGTGGGAGTTTTATTATCAATTGATGTCCTAAGCACCCTGTCCACGGCTATAACTATAAATAGTATTCTACCAACCAAAATCCTGTAAATCCTTAAATCCTGGATATCCTGATTCTGACAAAAAATAAGGGTACAGCAATGCTGTACCCCTACAAATTACCGATTTATTTAAACCAAATAAACCCTTAACTCAATGCTTCCGCAGTCTTCACTTTATCCAACTTGAGAATCAAAACTCCCAGAGGTGGTAAACACAAATCCAGCGAATAAGGACGATTATGTAAAGACCAATCATCAGTCCACTTACCGCCTAAATTGCCCATATTGCTACCGCCATACTGACGAGCATCACTATTGAACAACTCAGTATAAAATCCCTTCTCAGGTACACCGATGCGATAATGAGAATGAGGTTGAGGTGTAAAATTACAAACCACAATCAAGAATTCATCAGAATCCTTAGCACGACGCACAAAAGCAACTACACTGTGACGGTTATCGCTACAATCAATCCACTCAAACCCTTCCCGCGCAAAATCCTGGGTATACAAAGCAGGTTCAGCACGGTAAATATGGTTAACATCTTTGAAAAAGGTTTTTAACTGTTGATGTGGTTCAAAATCATGTAGCTGCCATTCTAAATCTGCCCAAACATTCCACTCACTCCACTGGCCAAACTCCATGCTCATAAACATGGTTTTCTTGCCAGGGTGAGCAAACATATAAGCAAATAAAGACCGCACATTTGCTAACTTCTGCCATTCATCACCTGGCATTTTCCCGATGATATTGCTCTTACCATGTACAACTTCATCGTGAGACAATGCCAACATGAAATTTTCGCTGTGGTTATACCACATACTAAACGTGACATTGTTTTGATGGAATTGACGGAACCAAGGGTCCATGCTGAAGTAGTCCAACATATCGTGCATCCAACCCATGTTCCACTTCAGGTTAAAGCCTAGACCACCTGTATAGGTAGGCCAAGATACCATAGGCCAAGAAGTAGACTCTTCGGCGATGGAAAGCGCACCGGGAAAATAACTAAAGATGTTGTGATTTACTTGACGCAGGAAATCAGCAGCTTCTAAATTTTCCCTACCACCGTATTGGTTGGGCAACCATTCCCCATCTTTACGGCAATAGTCGTTGTAAAGCATGGAGGCTACCGCATCCACACGAATTCCGTCAATGTGGTATTTATCAAACCAGAACAGGGCGTTAGCGACTAAGAAATTTCTAACTTCGTTACGGGAATAATTAAATACTAAAGTTCCCCATTCCTTATGTTCGCCTTTGCGGGGGTCAGCGTGTTCATAAAGATGAGTGCCATCAAAAAAAGCTAAACCATGTCCATCTTTGGGGAAGTGGCCGGGAACCCAATCTACCAGTACACCGATGCCATTCTCGTGACATTGGTCAACAAAATACATGAAGTCTTCAGGACTGCCAAAGCGAGAAGTGGGAGCATAGTAACCAGTTACCTGATAACCCCAAGAACCATCAAAGGGATGCTCGGCAATTGGTAGCAATTCTATATGGGTATATCCCAAGTCTTTGACATAGGGGATTAGTTTTGCAGCTAATTCTCGATATGTCAGAAAACGCGCACCGGGTTTGAGTTCGGAAACAATAACTACTGGTTCAGTTTCCCCATTAGGTAATTTAGCTGGTTCTTCACTAGCAGCGTGTAACCAAGAACCTAAATGGACTTCATAAACGGAAATTGGTTGGGTAAGGGGGTCTGTGTGTCTCCTTGTTTCCATCCAATTTTCATCTTTCCAACTATAAGTAGTTAAGTCGGTGACAATAGATGCTGTTTTCGGACGTGGTTCTTGCTGGAAACCGTAGGGATCAGATTTTTCGTAAATATGTCCTTCAAAATTTTTGATTTCATATTTGTAATGCTCTCCCACACCCAGTTCAGGAATAAATAATTCCCAAACGCCGGTATGTCCTTTCCGCATCTGGTGTTTGCGTCCATCCCAAAGGTTAAAATCTCCTAAAAGGGAAACGTTACGAGCATTAGGAGCCCAAACTGCAAAATAAACTCCCTTGACACCATCTACTTCAGTCAGGTGCGCTCCCAATTTCTCGTAAATGCGGTGATGATTACCTTCTGCAAACAAGTGCAAGTCAAAGTCAGTTATATTGGGAGAGCGGAAGGCGTAAGGGTCGTAAGTGACTCGTTCATGTTCCCCTTCTTTAATCCGCAATTGATAGTTGTTAAGTTCTGCCGTTTCTATGGTGCATTCAAAAAAGTGGGGATCATGCACCGTGTGCATTGGGTATTCTTTGCGTTCTTCAGGAACTACTACATAAGCCGCGCTGGCATTTGGTAGGTAGGCTCGCACAGCCCAGACGTTCTTACCATTTTGTTCTATCAGATGTGAACCTAATATTTCAAACGGATCATGATGCTGATTCCAAACGATGCGGTTAACCTGCTCAGGGGCGATCGTGCTGATGGACATGAAGCTACCTACGTGAAATAAGGTGATTAACTAAATTCAGTTTTTTATAACTATATATATTCTTTACATTTATTTGCACTTTTGTCGTCACGGTTATCCTACATCAGAATGTATCTTATTGGGGAATAGGGATTGGAGACTGGGGACTGGGGTGATGTCCAAAAAAAATTAATTCCTGCTCCTGACTCCTGTACAGACGTTCCGCCGCAGCGTCTTTACTAATTCCTGCCTTCTAAATGTCTAAAAACGGGAAAATTTGTAGTAATGCTTTACGTAACTGGAGCAGAAATATTTGTTCTCGGATTTGTGCATTGAGTTTTGGTGGTGGACTGGTTTGTAACTGCGCTTGTAGTTCTGCATATTCAGCAGCAGTTAAGAGTTTTCCATTAATGGGCGATCGCGCGATGGTAATAATCTCTGTCCGCAATATCTCCTCTGGTATATCCTCTACAGGTGGTAATGCCATCACCTTTGTTCCCCAATAGCTACCAACCACCACTAAAATAGCGGTGCTAATACTGAAAATCGTCAATAATATTACTTTTCTTATTTTCATTCTCCCCTGCTCCCCTGCTCCCCTGCTTCCCCTGCTCCCCTGCTCCCTATCTCAGTTTAGTCCTGGTGGTAGTGCTTCACCACACAATTGATGGATCTGCACAATGCGCTCAAACAACCAAGGATATTCCTGTCGGTACTGAGGAATAAGTGCTAAAGGACTCAGTAAAGCAGCAGCGGTAATATCTGCCAAGCTGAAACTTTCACCCACTAAATATTCATTTCTTTGCCAACGATGAGATAATTCTTTCAGGGCAATTACCAACCTGTTAGTAGCTAATTCTACAGTAGCATTGTTAATACCATATTGTTTTCTAACTACCCCAATTACGATCTGACTGGATAATGATGGATCAATTTGTTTACCTTCACCAGCACGAAAGTGATAGTATACAAACCTTGTGGCTGTACCAATGCTCTCATCTAACCAGTCTTCCAGCATCAAAGCTTCAGTTTGTTGTTCTTGGTTGGTTAAAAATAATGAAGGTTCTGGTTGATAAGATTCTAAGAATTGAAAAATTTGGCTAGAGTCCCCAATCGCTTGGGGTTGTCCCTCAATTTGCGGCAATAAAACAGGCAATGTCGTAAAATTAGTCAATGGCTTGACTTTGAGGATGTGCAGACCAGGAGTTAAATTCTCTATTTTGTAATCAATTCGCTTATAACCTAGCGCCAGACGAGCTTTGCGACAATAGTGAGATGTACTAAATTGCAGTAGCAACATAAAGCTACCTTCCAAGTAAGGACGTTTTTTGAATAGTTTAAATTAAATTATTCAAGATTTTAAGCTTATATAAACTATATCGCTTAGTTATCAAAGTAATTCTCGCGGTAATTATTCAAAACCTGAAGCGGATCGATTCGATTTTATCACGTCGATTCGTTCCGCTTGAGGTCTGATTGTCCCGCCCAGAAGGCTATTTAATTATTGCTCTCGGACTTAGAGGACGGCTACTTTGGGTCAATGCCCGATTAAATTAAATGACAGTGCTGTTTTGATCAACACTATCCTAATTTAACTAGGGGGATTTAGTAGGAGTAGCTTCTGGTGCTGTAGTTGCAGCAGGGCTGGCTTCTGGTGCTGTAGTCGCAGTAGCGGGGGTAGTACCAGTATCAGTAGGTTCACCAGCTGCTGGTGTAGCAGGAGGAGTAGTAGTAGTACCAGCGGGACCGCCACCACCTTCGCAAGCGCCGAGCATAGTAGCCAGACTTAACATGAGAGCCAAACCAAAGATTTTTGTTTTCATAACTCCTCTTTCACCAATAAAGGCAATACAAATATTTATTGCGCCTGTTCAATAAGATAGCGTATTTGTTGAATTTTGTTAAATACTTTGAGATTACAAATTTTAATCCGATATTTTCAGGTTACTCTGTTCGGGGTTAGGGATTGCCTATTACTGCTATAAATTGCCATAATACCTAGATGTAGAAAATACTTACTTTGTCAGTTAGGTAGGCGATAGCCAATAGCAAAGATCAAGCTCCTGAGTAGATACTTCCTGGAACTTAATTAATACAGCAAGTTCTCATCCAAGCTATGAAAAAGTAGTAGAGTGTTATTTGTACCAATTGCTAGATTGATATCTTAAGACCTGAGCGAAAAAAACGAGATCATAAACAAAATATACACCATTCACAAAAATTATGGCTGTTGCCCGCAGATCAGCTGTTTCTACAAAAAGTTCTTGGTTCAAGCGAAATTCTGCCCCACCTTTGGGACAGCACCAGTCTAGGAGCTTGTCCACCAGTACGGAAACCACCTCTACACAGTCAAGTGAATCTACAGAGGTACGCCCTAGAAGAAAACGCAATTCCATCACCAGAAAATTATCAACTCCCCTGGTCAATAAGGCAGTAACATCAACTTTGGCGCAAGAGTATGTGTCACAACCAGGCGTAAACATGAAAGGGGATTCTCATGCACACCTACCAATGATGTCAACTGCTGCGGCTGCACCTATCTGGTTACTACGCTTGCACGCTGTCTATCGTTATTCGTCAGTTGGGGCATTTTTGTTTGTGGCGGCAACACTGGTCGTTTATGGCTGGACAGTCTATTCCCAAGAGCGTTGGAGTCAAGCCTACCGCACCCTACAAAGTCTACAACGCAATGAACGTCAGTTGACCACCACCAATGCAGCACTGACTAGGAAAATGGCTGAAGAAGGAGAAGAACCAGCAGCAGGATTGGTATCACCAACTCCTGGAGGGACAATTTTTTTACCAGCGACATCCCATAGTCGCCGTTCAGCTTCTTCTCCCACCATTCCCAATTCAACAGCCCAACCTCAAACTTCTTCACCACTGGGATATTAAGATTAAAGGTGATTGGGACTGGAAACCGGGGAGATGGGGCGATGGGGAGAATAATGACTAGAACTAATGAATGACCAATGACTAATGACTAAGGACACAAAAAACCCCAATGCAGAAGTCACCAAGCAGAACCAAATTAAGAAATTTGCAAAATTTAGAATTTACAAGACAGCGGAAGTTTTCCAAGCCAGCTGTTCCAGGAGATGGTTCTCCTCAAACTCAGGTTCAAGCATCACACCTTAAATCTCGACTGTTGATAGTTTGGGGTATCCTGGTTGCGGCTGGGTTGGGGTTAGCTTTGAATCTGTATCGACTACAAATTATTGAGGGTTCAAAACTCACTCAAAGGGCAAGAAACCAGCAAATGGTGAATTTACGCCCTTTTATGCCCCGTCGCCCTGTAGTTGATAGCAATAAGAATATATTAGCTATTGATCGTCCCGTTTATACTTTATATGTTCACCCTAAGCTGTTTGATAAGTCTAATGAGGAGATAGCGGCAAAAATTGCCCCAATTCTCAATAAAGATGCTAGTAAGTTAATTAAAACCTTTGAAAGTCGAAGAAGCGGAATTCTTCTAGCTAATACTGTTCCTGAAAATATTGCCGATCGCTTGATTTCATTCCGCTTGAATGGCTTGGAATTTATTCAAAAATATTCCCGATTTTACCCACAAGATGATTTGGTTGCTGATATTGTGGGCTATGTTAACCTTGACCGTCGCGGACAGGCGGGGGTTGAATATAGTCAAGAGAAACTATTAGAACGTTCTGGGCAAACAGTGCGTCTCAGTCGGGCTGGTAACGGCGCATTAATGCCAGACCATGCACCAGAAGGATTTTTGCATTTTGATGATTTACAACTGCAATTAACTATTGACAACCGCTTACAACGGGCAGCCCGGAATGCCCTCAAACAACAAGTTGATAAGTTCCAAGCCAAACGTGGGGCAGTAATTGTGATGGATATCACGGATGGTTCATTGCTGGCTTTGGTTTCTCAGCCAACCTATAATGCCAATGAATATTCCAAAGCTGATATTTCACTATTTAAAAATTGGACAGTCGCGGATCTTTATGAACCGGGTTCAACTTTTAAGCCTTTGAATGTGGCGATCGCTTTGGAAAATGGTGTTATCAAACCAGATGATACATTTGGTGATCCAGGTACTATTAAAGTTGCTGACCGCACGATCAAAAATGCTGAAATAAATGGTTATAGACGTATTAATATTGCTGAAATTTTACAAACTTCTAGCAATGTTGGTATGGTACAAATCATTCAACGCATGAAGCCCACACTGTATTACAACTGGTTAGAAAAACTGGGATTAGGGCAAAAAGTTGATACAGATTTGCCTTTTGAAGTCCGTGGCCGTCTCAAAAGTCAAGAAGAATTTTTATCCTCAACTATAGAACCAGCAACCACTTCTTTTGGTCAAGGTTTTTCGCTGACACCTTTACAGCTAGTGCAAATGCACGGGGCTTTAGCTAATGGTGGTAAATTGGTCACACCTCATGTAGTCCAAGGTTTGATTGATAGTCAAGGTAAAAATCACTATTCCCCCACTCTGCCAGCACCACGCCAAATTTTTTCAGCCACAACTACCCAAAAGGTAGTAGAGATGATGGAAACAGTGGTTTCCAAAGGCTCAGGTAAAGCATCACAAATTAACGGATATAGCATTGCTGGTAAAACAGGTACAGCCCAAAAAGCCAGTCCCAACGGTGGATATATTCCTGGTGCCAGAATTACTAGCTTTGTGGGTATTGTTCCAGCTGAAGCTCCCCGTTATGTGGTTTTGGCAATTGTAGATGAACCAAAAGGAGCAAATGCCTATGGTGGAACTGTAACAGCACCCATTGTTAAATCTGTGATGGAAGTGCTGATCCCAATGCAGAAAATTCCACCGAGTAAGAAGGTGACAGGTGACAAGTGACAAGTGACTGGGGACTGGGGACTGGGGATATGGGAATATGGAGAGAAATTCTACCAATTACCAATTACCCATTACCCATTACCAATTATGAATTATGAATTATGAATTATGAATTACCTGCCATAAGTTTTTTTGAGTGTTTCTTCAATTGAACCTAGATTATTGAACATCTCAATTAGTTGATGAGATTTGGTTTTTCGATTTTCCAGAATCACTTTTAATGGGGCTAAAAATTTAATATCTGGGTCATTTTTTAGGGCATATTCAGCAGCTTGTAAAACCTTGGTTGCATTGATAAAAATATCTTCATTGTCAAATCCGGCTTTGGCTGAAATTTGGTGTAAGGCTGCATCGGGTATAATAGCTCTACCCGCTAAAGTTTCATCTAAAACCAGACCTTTTAATAATGCCAGTAAACCTGCATAAATTGAAAAATCATCACAACTATCACAGGCTTTAAATTCGATTCTTCCTACTTCGGCTGGAATGCGGGCAATTTTTGTTAATGAAGGTACACTTTTAATTAGTTGTTCTTGTTTTTCTACAAACACTAATGTTGCTGATCTTTTTCCGGTTCTGATAAATGTCCTGACTGACAAACCTTCCCATAAACCGCCATTATAAAACGGAGAACTGTAACTAAAAGGAACAATAAAAGGACTGTAATAGGTCAATTTTTTACCAATATCAATTACATTTTCAATAGGTAAATCTGCTACAGAAATATTTAAATCTGGTCCATAGGAAACCATGTAAATATGAGCAGTTTGTTCATCTGGATAAGCTTGTAATTGCCTAATTTCAAAATCATTTAATGGTGGTTGGGGTTCAAAAACGCCAGTATAGGGATTAAAGCTCACTAAAACAGGTGAAAATCCCCAACTAGCAGCTACGTCACGCAGTAAAGAAAAACTGGCTGTTAATTCATCAATTGCACCTTGAATAGTAGAATGTATAGTAGTCCTAATTTCGATGCCTTTAGCTAAACAATCAATTACCTCTTCTGAATCAGCAAATCTTTCAAATCCCTCAATATACCATCGCTTCTTTTTAATGCCAGCATCACCAACCCTTAATTGTGGGTAGTCATTGGGGTACAGAGGTAATTTGTCAACTATTTGCTGAAAATCTGTAAACTTTGTACAAGAGAAATCAGCAAATTTTCCTTCATGGTTAAGGAAAGCAACTTCATGTTCAATTCCAAAAAAAAACATATCGTAAATAGAAAGAATTCTCAATAATCCTCTTCAGACGGATTCTAACGCAAAACTGACGATTAAGGTAGTTTAGTAATGATTGAGAAAATTTTGAGGCGTGAGTTTTTATGACAAGTGGTGTTCAAAACCCTTACAGTAGCGAACAAATTGCAGTTTGGTTACGTGGACTACTAACTATTGCTTGGGCTGATGGTAATTTTGATCCCCAAGAACAGCAGTTAATTACCAGCATTACTAAGGATGAATTAGCCCCTGGTATTGACTGGAATTCTTTAGAAATAATTACACCAGAGGAATTAGCCGCTGTGTTGGGTAAAGGTACACCAGCGGCGGAAAATTTCTTGCGGACAGCGGTGATGGTAGCGATCGCAGATGGTATCTACTCTCCCAGTGAAGAAGAGATTTTGCAACGGTTTTGTCAAGTTTTGGAACTAGACACAAAAGCCCTAGAATCTTTCCGCCACACCCTGGAAGATACACAAAATGCACAAGATCCGACTCAACACCCGCCAGATATACTTCATCCGATGCGGGACTGGTTAGACGGGTTAGAAATTAATGATCCCAGAGTTGCCAGATTTTTGTGTAAAATGATTCCTTCCCAGTGTCCGTTTGAAAGAGATGTCACTCTATTTGGTAAAAAAATAGTACACATTCCGCCGATGTGCAGAATTAACCCACTCTATGAACAATTGGTAGGTTTACGCTTCCGCGCACTTTCCTACCTTGCAGATGACTGCGGTGAGGATATTTCACCATATATTTAAGTGCTGAGTGCTGAGGATTGAGTTACAAGTAAAGAGTGAGGAATTTAATGAAAAACTTATAATTAATAACTCATCACTCAGAACTCAAGACTCAGGACTCTAAGAAATATGCAATTTATCGACCAATCAGTAATTGAAGTTGAAGCAGGTAAAGGTGGCGATGGTATCGTCGCCTTCCGTAGAGAGAAATATGTACCAGCAGGCGGTCCTTCTGGTGGAAATGGAGGAAAAGGCGGTTCTGTCATTTTTGTGGCTGATAGCAACCTGCAAACCCTATTGGACTTTCGATACAAACATCTGTTTAAAGCAGAAAATGGAGAACGTGGCGGTCCAAATAATTGCACCGGTGCGGGAGGAAAGGATTTAATTGTTGAAGTTCCCTGTGGTACTGCTATTTATGATGCGGTAACGGATGCTTTATTATGCGATTTAATTGAACCTGGACAGGTTTTTCGAGTTGCTGAAGGTGGTAAAGGTGGACTAGGAAATCAGCATTTTTTGAGTAACCGTAACCGCGCCCCAGAATACTCACTTCCTGGGTTAGAAGGCGAAAAGAAGGTATTACGTTTAGAGTTGAAATTGTTAGCAGAAGTGGGAATTATTGGTTTACCAAATGCTGGTAAATCAACTTTAATTTCTTCTTTATCAGCTGCACGTCCAAAAATCGCTGATTATCCTTTTACTACTTTAATTCCTAATTTGGGTGTAGTGAAAAAACCCACTGGTGATGGTACTGTTTTTGCGGATATTCCGGGTTTAATTGAAGGTGCTTCTCATGGTGCGGGTTTAGGTCATGATTTTTTACGTCACATTGAACGCACAAGGGTTTTATTGCACCTAATTGATGCGACAAGTGAAGATGTAATTGGTGATTTCCATACTATTCAAGAAGAATTGAAAGCTTATGGACGGGGTTTAGCTAAACGTCCGCAAATTTTAGCTTTGAATAAAATAGATGCTGTTGATCGGGAAAGTGTTGATTTAGAGGCTTTAGCTACTCAATTAAATCATCTTTCTTTAGCACCAGTTTTCATAATTTCGGCTGTAACTCGCACTGGTTTAGATCCGATGATGCAGGAAATTTGGCGGGTGGTTGATGAAGTTAATGCGCTGGAAGCTGCGGAGGTTGCTGTTTAATTGATGGGTTGATTTTGTTGAGTTAAAAGTCCGCACAGGCGGACTCATTTTCAGCATTTTTATGATTTTTTGAAACCAGTTATTAAGGAGTAATTTTGTCAGAAGATTCTTTTCCACAAGCAGCGGGAAGGCATTTATATGATGCACAAATATTGTTAGATAAGGAACGATGGGATAATGCAGTATATCTTGCGGGTTATGTAGTTGAATGTTCGTTTAAAGTATTAGTAGAAGTATATATTCCCGAAGGTAAAACAGCAGTTAAAAAGTATGGTCATGATTTAACAGAACTTCAAGGAAAAGCAATGGATAGGCTACGCTTGATGTATCCTGTACTTATGCAGCTTCCAGCTTCTCGAACAATCGGAACTGTATTACATCAAAATCATCCAGAACGACGCTATTATAAATCAGGAATTTGGAATCAAACTCAAGCGCAGAAAGCAGTTGATAGAGCAGAGGAAATTTATAAAGAAATTATACCTAAATTGGTTTTAGATGGTAGACTTAGCAGTAAGGAACTTTAGAGAATTATGATTAGTTTTGGTGATACTTTTACAAAAGTAGAAGAATGCTTTAAAGAACAAGATTTAGTATTAAATTTAATACCTAATCTGGAATCTGTAACTATCATTCGTGATGTTTATGGTAAGATTCGGCTTTTCCTTGAACCAAAAACAAATCTTATACCTGAACAAAGAGACATAGATAAGTTAGATCAATATCTAGAGCAAAAACTTGGTTCTTACTATGGTAAAGATATTTGGTTGCCACAAGGTAATAAAGATGGTTACAAAGCATTAATTGATGTCATCAAAAACCAGAGAGTTGAAGCTGAATGGAATGATGATACTATTGCTATTGGACGGGATGATGAAGCTCCCTCTCCTAGTTTGTATATACTAGAGCGCCATATTGCTAAACAAACATGGACTAATCAAAATTCAGGTAATCCTCCTTGGAGGATACAACTTGTTGATCAGGGATATAAACCAGCAATTGTTACTTTTTTCTCATTTAAAGGAGGTGTGGGTAGAACTACAGCATTAGTCGCTACTGCACTTACTTTAGCTCGTAATGGACACCGAGTAGCTATAGTAGATTTAGATTTAGAAGCACCTGGTTTATCTACAGTATTTTTTCGAGATAATTTAGTAAATTTCGGTGTAATTGATTATTTATTAGAAAAAAAGATTCAAAATAGCAATTGGTCTTTAAGAAATCATATTTTACCAATTAATGATCCGCTATTGATAGGCAACTCAGTGGGAAAATTATATCTATTAACTGCGGGCAACGTTGATAATAATTACTTAGAGAAATTAGCAAGATTAGATTTTCAGAATTTAGTAGATCATGATCTTCCTAAAACTTTTGAGAAAATGCTGGAAGAACTAGAAAGTGCTATTAGACCTCTTGATTTTATTTTATTAGATGCTAGAGCAGGATTTCATGATATTGGCGGATTAGCATTAACGGATTTATCTCACGCCGCAGTTATATTTGGTAGACAATCTCGGCAAAGTTGGGATGGTTTAACTCACGTTATTCGTCGTTTATCTCGACCATTACGATTCTCAGAAGAGAGAGAAAAACTACCTTTAGTATTAGTTCATGCTATGGCTCTTGCTAGTTTAGAAAGACGAAGAAATGAGGAATTAAGAGCATTTAAAGAAGAGGCATATAGAGTGTTTCAAGAAAACTACTATGATCAAGGTGAAGATGTACCTAACCCTGATGATATTAACGAACCTTTTTCACCTATAAAACTGCCTTTGAAAGATGAATTACAAGGAGATATTAGCTTATTTATTCGTGATGAAAGTGAAGAAGAATCTGATCGGTTGAAACAACTTGTAGCTTTGATGACTAATGAAGATTATCAAAAAATTGCTGAAAGGCTTTGTATAAGATTTAACAAGAGATTTAACCAGACAGAAGAGGAAGTAATATGAGTAATTTTGATAAACAAAAACTTCTAGAATTAATGGCTAGTATAGCACCAGGAAAAGGAACAGCAGAAACTGAAAGTAATGATGATGCTGTTTTTCTCAAAAACTTTCTGCCCATTCCCAATTATCGCCAAGTTTTAGAAAGAGACACGCTTTTAATATTAGGAGGAAAGGGTGCAGGTAAAACCGAATTATTTCGTTTATTAGCCATTCCTTCAGGACGACGCATACTCGTAGAAAATTTAAAAATTAGAGCGTTAGATGATTTAGACAAAACAACGTGGATTGCCGCTTTTGGACGTACTAAACAGCAGGAAACAACCTTTCCTACACCGGAAAGTATAGAAGCACAGATGCAAAATGCTAGTAATCTTGATTGGCGTGCATTTTGGATTGGATTAATGTTAGGAAGAATTTTGAGCCAAGAACAAGTAATATTAAAAAGTGATTGGTCTGATGAAATACCTTTAGAAATTCGTGAATTATTAATCAATAAGTTACCTCTATTATCTACTTGGTTTCCTCTTGTATGTCAAAATATAGAAAGAATTAATTATGCTTTAGATTTGTTAGATAAAAAATTAATTGAATTAGATCAATGGTTATTTATTACCTATGATGAATTAGATAAATTAGAATCTTCAT
>RDYJ01000099.1 GCA_004293145.1 Nostocales cyanobacterium
TCCGTTAATCCCCTGAGGCATGGTATACAGTACATCCTCATATCATCACAAAAAACAGTAAAAACCGATTGTGACAGTTGAGGGTGCGGAAGATAGGATTAAAATTAAGCTACTTCCAGGTATGGCTGGAACTACAGATCCAATCACACCCACGAGCATAACAGCTATTAACAACCAGTAAAGAATTTGCATAATTAATTTCTCAGAAGTTAGAAAAAAGATAAATATTTACCAATTACCAATCACCCTCTGCCCAAAGTTACAGCTAATTTATCAGCAATACCCGCAATCCAATTTTCATCTTGTTTTGTATAGCTACGGGGAGCATTTGCCCCTAAAATCAAAACTCCTTCTTTACCAATAGGTTGACAAATTACCCCTTGTGTGTTTTCTGGCAAATAATCAAATTCAATTTTGCCTGGATACACATACAAAGCAACTAAATAAACTGCTTTTTGTGTTTCCAGCACTCTTTTTAATATCGCTCCGGGTATGACTTCAGATTTAGATGCCAGAATACCGCGACGTAACAAAACTTTACCTTGGTAATAAACTATGAGCGATCGCGTGACTGTATTAGTTAATAATAAACGCGATGCCCAAGCTAATTCTGTTTTCACGGTTTCTGGTAAATCTGATGCTAAGACAAAACCTTCTTCTCCAATTAGTTCCACTGTATCAGGCGTTTTCGGCTGTACTTGCTGCCAAATTAAACCCGTTAAAATTAACACCGCACTCAAAATTACTCCCAACACATCCCCTCGTGCTTGAGAATTTGTTAGTTCGGGTGTTAACAACCGATTCATTAACAAAAGTACAGCACCTAAACCCCCAACTACCAAGGGTAAACGCCGTAAAACTCGATTAGGATCAGATTTAGTCATAGGTAATGGGTAATTGGTAATGGGTAATTGGTAATTGGGTTATTCACCTCCCCTACTCCCCCTGCTTTTTCTCTGTCACCTGTCACCTGTCCCCTGTCACCTACTCTTCCCCTGCTTCCAGTATGCGTTGAAAAAGATAACCAGTACCTCTAGCGGTGAGTATCAGTTCTGGGTTACTGGGGTCATCTTCTAATTTTGCCCGTAAACGGGAGATATGTACATCTACCACGCGAGTATCTACGTGGCGTTCTGGTGTGTATCCCCAAACCTCTTGCAAAATTTCTGAACGAGAAAAGGCTTCTCCAGAGCGACTCACTAATAATTCTAGTAAGCTAAATTCCATCCCGGTTAAGCGAATACGTTCATCCCCTTTGTAAACTTGACGTTTATTTGTATCAATTCTGATATTCCCGACATGAATTACCCCAGAACTGGGAATACCACTTGCACCTGTTTTATCTACTCTGCGTAAAACCGAGCGAATACGTGCTTCTAATTCTTTGGGGGAGAATGGTTTAACTACATAGTCATCAGCACCTAATTCCAGTCCAGTGATGCGATCAGCTACGTCTCCCAAGGCTGTTAGCATAATGATGGGAACATCTGATTCTTTACGCAATTCTTGACAAACACCATAGCCATCTAGCTTGGGCATCATCACATCCAAAACTACCAGGTCTGGTTCAGTTTTGTGAAAAGTTTCTAAAGCTTCTTCTCCATCACCAGCAGTTACTACATCGTAGCCAATCATGGAAAGACGCGTTTCCAAAATCCGGCGAATGCTGGCTTCGTCGTCTACTACCAGGATTTTTTCTTTATGACTTTCCAAGTTTCCCTAATCTCCCTAACTAAAATTTACATTACGAATTTTAATACCATAATATTAAGATATCATCCTATCAACTGATTAGAAAAAAGCTGTAAGCACTACTAATCTTGGGCTTGAGTTTTTTAGAAAACTTAAGAAAGAATTAAGATTTTTTACGAAAAATTAAGCATGGCAAAGCCAAAAACCATTTTCATTTGTAGCAAATGTGCAGCCGAATTCTCCCAATGGTTTGGAAAGTGTTCAAATTGCGACACTTACGATTCTTTGGTAGAACAGAATGCCACACCCTTTGGAGTAGATATCCCTAGTCGGGGCGGGGTAGGTAATTGGCACGCTACTCAAACTGGTGGTAAATCTACTAGCAAACCCGCTAAACCAAGGGCTTCTTTGACTTTTGATCAAATTAGCGATCGCCAAATTGCTCGCTGGGAATCTGGTTATGGCGAATTAGATCGGGTACTGGGTGGGGGAGTTGTCCCCGGTTCAATGGTGCTAATCGGTGGTGATCCCGGTATAGGCAAATCTACTTTACTATTACAAGTATCTAACCAATTAGCGCAAAAATACCGCATTCTTTACGTCACCGGTGAAGAATCAGGACAACAAGTAAAATTGCGTGCTTCTCGTTTGGGAATGTCCAAACCTATAAATATAGTTACTGAGGAAAATCAAAGTCAAGAAAACGACCAGGTAAAACCTGAAAAATTCCCAGAAAATACAGATAGACCAACCGATCCTCTCAGCATTGGCGCAGACCTGTATGTTTTACCAGAAACGGATTTAGAAGAAATTCTCCGGGAAATAGACTCACTCAAACCAAATTTGGCTGTCATTGATAGTATACAAACAGTATTCTTTCCGGCGTTAACATCTGCACCTGGTTCAGTCGCACAAGTCCGGGAATGTACAGCAGCTTTGATGAAGGTGGCAAAACATGAAGATATTACCATGTTAATTGTTGGTCATGTCACCAAAGAAGGAACAATTGCCGGACCGAGGGTATTAGAACATTTAGTAGATACAGTCTTGTATTTTGAAGGCGATCGCTTTGCATCCCACAGATTATTAAGAACTGTTAAAAACCGTTTCGGCGCAACCCACGAAATTGGTATATTTGAAATGGTATCAGAAGGACTACGAGAAGTAGACAATCCTTCAGAATTGTTTCTCGGAAACCGCGACGACCCCGCACCAGGTACAGCCATTGTGGTGGCTTGTGAAGGAACAAGACCAATAGTGGTAGAGTTACAAGCTTTAGTGAGTCCCACAAGTTACCCTTCACCTCGTCGAGCAGGAACAGGGATAGATTATAATAGATTAGTACAAATATTAGCAGTATTAGAAAAGCGGGTAGGGATACCCATGTCCAAATTAGATTCCTATGTAGCATCTGCGGGGGGTTTGAACGTAGAAGAACCAGCAGTAGATTTAGGAATAGCGATCGCCATAGTTGCCAGTTTCCGCGACAGAATAGTTGACCCTGGTACAGTATTAATTGGAGAAGTGGGTTTAGGGGGACAAGTGCGTTCAGTGTCCCAAATGGAACTACGGTTAAAAGAAGCAGCAAAACTCGGATTTAAACGCGCCATAGTTCCCAAAGGACAAAAATTTCCCGACCTTAACATTGAGATTTTACAAGTTTCCAAAGTCATCGATGCCATTATTGCTGCCATTCCCCATCAATCTTTGGAAGATATTGATTTAGAAACCGACGATGAAGAAGAGGAATAAAAACATCTGTGTTCATCTGCGTTTATCTGCGTTTATCTGCGGACTAAAAATTCCTATTGTTTCCCCCTTTTTAAGGGGGACTAAGGGGGATCTGATTTTTTAACTATCAAGAACTAATTTTAAAACCTGCTCCCAATCTGGCATCACCAAACCAAAAGTATGAGATAGTTGTTGATTGTCTAATAAAGAAAATGCCGGTCTACTGGCAGGAGTAGGATATTCTGGGGTAGTAATAGGAATTAATCTTTGTAACTTACGTTCATTATTGGGAAAATCATCATTAAAAATTGCCTTCGCAAAACCATACCAGCTGGTTTTTCCACTAGGAGATAAATGATATAATCCACCTTTATTAGCGAAAAAATCAGATGGACTTTGCTGAGACTGAGAAACTATTTGAGCAGTAATTTCTGCGATCATTCTACTCCAAGTAGGAGCGCCAATTTGATCATCAACTACTTTAATTTCTTCCCTTTCCTTCGCTAATTTTTGCATTGTTAATAAAAAGTTTTTACCATGTAAACCATAAACCCAGCTAGTGCGAAGAATTAAATAATTAACACCAACTGATTTAATAGATTCTTCACCTGCTAACTTTGTTTTTCCATAGATGTTTTGGGGATTTGGTTGATCATTTTCTGTATAGGAAGTATTTTTAGTCCCATCAAAAACATAATCTGTAGAATAGTGAATCATAGCTGCACCCAGGCGTTTAGCCTCTTCAGCCATTACACCAGGAGCAATACCATTAATAGCCATAGCTAAATCTGGTTCTGACTCTGCTTTATCTACCGCTGTGTAAGCAGCAGGATTGACAATTAAATCAGGTTTTACATCCCTAATTGTCTGACAAATTGTATCTGGTTTAGCTAAATCTAATTGATTTCGTCCCACAGAAATCACATCACCCACAGTCATCAAAGTGCGTTGTAATTCCCAACCGACTTGTCCAGTTGTACCTGTTAATAGAATTTTCATTGATAAACCTCTGCTTCTTGAAATAACTTACCAACTTTATCCTTAGCAGAGACAATAGGTTCATCTTCAATAGGCCAAGAAATAGCTAAATCAGGATCATTCCAAAGCAGAGTCCGATCATACTGCGGTGCATAATAATCAGTAGTTTTGTACAAAAATTCAGTATATTCGGAAAGCACCACAAAACCGTGAGCAAAACCAGGTGGTATCCAAAATTGATGTTTATTTTCAGCCGATAAATACACACCAACCCATTGACCAAAAGTAGCAGAACTTTTTCTTAAATCAACAGCAACATCAAAAACCTCACCTACTACAACTCTGACAAGTTTTCCTTGTGGTTGCTGAATTTGATAATGCAAACCACGCAAAACATTTTTAAGAGAACGAGAGTGGTTATCCTGGACAAAATGAGATGATATTCCTACCTTTTCTAAAAAAGCTTTTTCGTTATAACTTTCATAAAAAAATCCCCGTTCATCTCCAAAAATTTGCGGTTCAATAATCAGCACATCAGGAATTTCTGTTTTTACAACCTTCATAAATTCATCCTTTTTTCTATTGTTTATCAATTAAAAGTAATTTCATCTTCTAACAGTCTTCGTAAATAAAGACCATAACTGCTTTTACCCATAGATTCAGCTAAATAAGACAACTCGCTAGAATCAATATATCCTTGAAGATAGGCAATTTCTTCAATACAAGCTATTTTCAGTCCCTGTCTTTGTTCCAAAGTTTGGATAAAGTTTGAAGCTTGATGCAAAGATTCATGTGTACCAGTATCTAACCAAGCATATCCTCGTCCTAACATTTCTACTTGTAATTGACCTTGATTTAAGTAAGCTAAATTCACATCAGTAATTTCTAGTTCACCACGAGGAGAAGGTTTCAAACTAGCAGCAATTTCCGTCACTTGATCATCATAAAAATAAATACCAGGAACAGCGTATTTTGATTTAGGAATTTTCGGTTTTTCCTCGATACTAATGGCTTTTCCATCAGCATTAAATTCAATCACACCATAGTTTTCTGGTTGTGTCACCTTATAACCAAAAACTAACCCACCCTCCTGGAGTTGAGCAGCACGAGTTAAGACTTCAGTTAAACCATGTCCATAAAATATATTGTCTCCCAAAATCAAGCATACTGGTTCATTGTTGATAAAATCTTTCCCCAATATAAAGGCTTGAGCTAAACCTTCTGGTTTAGGTTGTTCCACATAACTAAACTTCAATCCCCATTGACTACCATCCTTGAGAAGTCGCTGAAAAAGAGGTAAATCTGTGGGAGTCGAAATAATCAAAATTTCCCTAATTCCAGCTAACATTAAAACCGATAAAGGATAATAAATCATCGGTTTATCATAGACAGACATTAACTGTTTACTGACAACTTGAGTTAAAGGATAAAGTCGTGTCCCAGAACCACCCGCTAGAATAATACCTTTCATTTCACCATCCTTACAAAGCAGATAAATGATCAATAAAAAAATCAGAATTCAGAATGATGAATTTAACAAAATATATCTTGTAGAAATTATTTCTTTCTCCTGACTCCTGACTCCTGACTTCTTATTCAACGGGTTTCATAATTTTGTTTGATCCAGTTTTGGTATGCTCCTGTAAAAATAGAATCTACCCAAGCTGAATTATTCAGATACCACTGAACTGTCTTCAATAGACCACTATCAAAATTTTCCTTTGGTTTCCAGCCTAAAGTTTTACTGATTTTACTACAATCAATTGCATAGCGGCGGTCATGACCAGGACGGTCTTTAATAAAGGTAATTAGCGAAGAATGTTGAAAATTCTCTTGAGGTGCTAATTCATCAAGAATGCTGCAAATTTTTTCGACAACAACCAAATTAGTTTGTTCATTTAGTCCACCAATATTGTAAGTTTCCCCAATAATTCCTTCTTTAAGAACCTGATAAATAGCATCACAGTGATCACCTACATACAGCCAATCTCTGATATTTTGCCCATCACCATAGATAGGTAAAGGTTTACCATTTAAAGCATTAAGAATGGTTAAAGGAATCAGTTTTTCAGGAAATTGTAGCGGTCCATAATTATTAGAGCAATTGGTTGTTAAAGTAGGTAGACCATAAGTGTGATAGTAGGAGCGCACGAGATGGTCAGCACCTGCTTTAGAAGCGGCATAAGGACTATTAGGTGCATAGGGTGTATCCTCCCGAAAAGCGGGATCTGTTAAGTTCAAAGAACCATATACTTCATCAGTAGAAATGTGTAAAAAGCGGAAATTTTCTTGGTTTTGAGATGTAAGTTTTTGCCAATAAGTTTTACTGGCTTCTAATAATTGAAATGTTCCAACTACATTAGTTTGGATAAAATTTTCAGGACTGAGAATGGAACGGTCAACGTGAGTTTCCGCAGCAAAATTGATAACAGCCTCTGGCTGATATTCATCTAATAAATAACTGACTAACTCAAAATTATTAATATCTCCTTGCACAAAATGATAGTTGGGGTCATCTTGTAAATCTGCCAAATTTTGGAGATTACTTGCATAAGTCAGTTTATCTAAATTAATGATGTTAGCCCATTTTGCTTTTCTGGCTTGGAGAACAAAGTTAGCCCCAATAAATCCTGCACCACCTGTTACTAATAGAGTGGGAATTTTATCTTGTTTTAAGTTTGACATAATTGGGATTTTTTTTAACTAAAATTTTGATGATTTTGAAAATTGTATGATCATTTTTCATTTAGCATCTAATTGGAAACATTAGGCTTTTTTAAACCTAATTTTTGGGCAAGTTTTCTTAATGTATCCTTGGGAAACCAGACCATAAAAATCCCTCCTTTATCAAATACTGTCAAGTTCCAAATATAGCCAAACCTGGGAAATTGTCTTAATAATGAGATTTCAGCTAATACATAACGTCGATTTTTTCGTGGTTGATGTGGAGGGTTATCTTCCGTGCGGAGTTGTTCTGGTAAAGGTAGCCAATGTCCAGCTATTTTTCCATGCTCAAAAAATCTCGCCTGTACAGATAATCCCATCAATCTGTCAGCTGTCCAAAAAGGAATATATTTAAACGGACCGAATAAAGTAAAGGTAGGAACAACTCCCTTGAGTGCTGCTTGAACCAACTCATTTTTCCAAACTTTCTTATCAAAGTTTTCTTGATGTGGTCCGTTTTGATCTCTACGTCCCTTAAAAATTGCTAAAAAATTCATTTTATTCTCAAAAGGAGCAATGGGAATTTCTCGCATTGTATATTTCTTCTCTTCTTCAGAGTAAGTTTTTACAGATTTACGCTTTCTGATTTCGATATCTGTAATATTAGGGAGAGAATCCCAAGGTTTATCAATAGGTGCATCCCCAAAAGGAAATTGAACTTGATTTAATGCAAAGAAATAGCTATCAGGAAAGTTGCTAAAATAGTCTTCTGCAATTTCAATAATATTCGGATGTAGATACTCATCACAATTAATAGAGAGAACATATTTTCCTGCCGCATTCAGTAAAGCAGTCACTCTTTGAATAATTTCTCCTCGTAGAGGACTTGTGATTTGACGTAGACGAGAATCAGTCATGGGAATGAAAGAAACATGAGGCGGATAAACCAAAATAAACTCGGCGCTACCTTGTATTTTTAAGAGTTCTTGTAGCCATGACTCTTGAACTCCTTCCCTCATGGGAATAATAATAGAAAGCTGAGGATTTGTCGTCATAGAGTGCTAATAACCATATTTAAATAAATTTGTAAGAGCTAATAAAAGCGATTAAATCTGATGTGATAAGTTCAGATATTGCTATTTCTCATTGTGATCCGCCTAACTAATTATTATACGGAAAATAGCTATATAACTATTCCACAGAGGAGATTTATACAGAATTTTCTTGACATAGTACCTTGGTTTAGTACAGATATTATACAGAAACTTTGCATATAAATATCTGACATGAGGAATTTCTACATAATTTTTATATGTATCTTGATAAACTGAACAGTCTTACTTGTAGCTACTTGTAGATAATTTTGGTACTTGCCAAACTTAGCATACTCCTACAGTTTGTCATTAGACTTTGATGTATAAAATAAATTCAGTGAAATGACCAGATATGAGATTAAAAGGAAAGGGATGATTTGTAAATACCTTAAACTAAAGAAAAGAAGTATCTGACGTTCTGTATAATTATTAACCAAGAATGAGTAAATTAAAATCCCGCAAACCAGGGAATTTATGGTTTGAAAGGTTAATGGCCATCACAGCCACTGTCAACTTAGGGTTAGTTTTGTTTGATTTGAGTTACGTAAATTGGCGTGATTTCTATTTCCGCAGAGTTCCCCAAATCACCCATATTTATGATCCGATTAAAAGTATTGAACCACATCGAGACACAAAAGCTTATTTAGAAACAATAGCTGCTTTAGAAGAACAGGTCAGCCAAACCGGGTTAAATTCCCCTCAAGTCAAAACCAAGTTAGCAGAAATCAGTCGTCTTAGTACCGAGATGATTGATAGTAACCCCTTTGTGGGTGCAGGTAAAAGCGGAACTCTGGAAAAAATTAAAAACCGGATGCGGGAACACGTCGGAAAAAAGTCTGCAAAACAAGCCTTTGCTACTTTTTGGAGTTCAGAGTATTTATCTAAACAGGGCTGGATTCAAGAAATTAATTTTTTCAATCAGCAAATTCGTCCTGGGATTGCCACTAATTATTACCGCAAAATAGGAGAAAGTGGCGAGTTTATAGATAATTTTTGGCTAATTGATTTACCGTTTGTCCTCATATTTGCCTTAGAATTACTGGGTCGGACTTTTTATATCAAACGTCAAAATCGCCATTTAAGCTGGTTGGAAACGATTTTGTGGCGCTGGTATGACTTATTTTTAGTAATTCCCTTTTGGCGTTGGTTGCGAGTTTTACCAGTATTGGTGCGTTTAGATCAAGCACAATTGATTGATCTGCATTTAGTCAGGAAGCAAATTCACCAAGGGATAGTAGCTAATTTTGCCGAAGAAATCACAGAAATTGTGGTGGTACGGGTTATTAACCAGATGCAAGGTTCAATTCAGCGGGGTGATATAACTCGGTGGATATTACAGCCAGAAAAAGAGCGTGCCTACATAGATATTAATAATATCAACGAAGTGGAAGCGATTACTGGACTGTTAGTACAAACAATTGTTAATCAAGTCCTCCCCAAAATCCAACCAGAAATTAATGCCATTTTGCGCCACAATATTGAAACTGCTTTTCAACAAGTTCCTATTTATCGTAATTTGTTGATGTTGCCAGGAGTTGGACAAGCACAAAGCCAGTTAAGTGAACAACTCGCCAATCAAATTACTACTAACCTATATATTGCTTTGGTTAGCGCCATTAAAGATCCAGTCGCAGCTAAACTTTCTAGTCAGCTTTTAGAAAAATTTACTACTGTTTTGGGCGCTGAAATTCAGGAAAAACACGTAATTGCTGAAATTCAAAGTTTACTCAATGACTTTTTAGAAGAAGTCAAAATTAACTACGTCCAGCGCCTATCCCAAGAGGACATTGACCAAATTATCGAGCAAACCAGACAAATGCGATCACAAGCATCTGTGCCGACAGTAGTTAATAAAGGCGCTCTCTCAGAAATCCGAGACAGAAGATAGAGGTGACAGGTGGCAGAGAAAAAGCAGGGGAGCAGGGGAAGTTAATAACCCATGCCCAATGCCCAATGACTAAGGACTAAGGACTAAGGACTAATGACTAACGAAAAAAATACGCTACACTCATGTTAGGGGCGAACCAACGACGGTTCGTCACAAGACTTCTTGGAAGATATCCCTATCGCCGGAAGTGGGTCGAAGCCCACTTTTTTTATTGAATTCTCGCATGACTCATCCTTTAGTCCCACCAATTATTGACTTGGCGACCCCAGTAGCAGAAGAACTGGGATTGGAAATTGTTGGCATGGTTTTTCATACTAACCAACGTCCGCCAGTTTTGCGGGTAGACATCCGTAATCCCCAACAGGATACTGGTCTGGATGATTGCGAACGGATGAGCCGTGCTTTAGAAGCCTCCTTAGATGCGGCAGAGATAATTCCAGATGCGTATGTTTTGGAAGTATCCAGTCCTGGGATTTCGCGACAACTGATAACTGACAGGGAGTTTATTTCCTTTAAAGGGTTTCCTGTAATTATCTCCACTTCTGAACCCTACGAAGGACAGCAAGAGTGGACTGGTCAGTTAATTCGTCGGGATGAAACAAAACTTTACTTAAACCAGAAAGGTCGTGTAGTTGAAATTCCCCGATCCCTAGTTACCAGGGTGCAACTGGATGAGCGCCGCTAATCTATTTTAGATTTTAGATTTTAGATTAGGGGTTTTAGATTTTGATCTAAAATCCAAACTTGAAAATCTAAAATTTTAGCGATTGCTGACATAAAAGTTAAGGAGATTGCTTATGTCAATGGTTACTTTACCTGGATTAAAAGATTTAATTGAAAGCATTAGCCGCGAGCGAAATTTACCTCGTTTGGCAGTGCAATCATCTATTAGAGAAGCATTACTTAAAGGTTACGAACGTTATCGTCGCGCCCAAAATTTAGAACGTAAACAATTTGATGAAACTTATTTTGATAATTTTGAAGTAGAACTTGATATTGAAGGAGAAGGATTTCGAGTTCTTTCTACAAAAACAATTGTCGAAGAAGTTAATAATTCCGACCATCAAATTTCTCTAGATGAAGTGCAACAAGTCGCTCCTGAAGCCCAATCAGGTGATTCTGTAGTCCTAGATGTCACCCCAGATCAAGGAGAATTTGGGCGGATGGCGGCGATGCAAACTAAACAGGTATTGGCACAGAAATTGCGGGATCAACAGCGCCAAATGGTGCAAGAAGAGTTCCAAGATTTAGAAAGCACTGTTTTACAAGCAAGAGTTTTAAGATTTGAAAGACAATCTGTAATTTTGGCAGTTAGCAGCAGTTTTGGTCAACCAGAAGTAGAAGCTGAATTACCCAAACGGGAACAACTGCCAAATGATAATTATCGAGCTAATGCCACCTTTAAGGTATACCTGAAAAAAGTTTCCCAAGGTCAGCAACGGGGACCACAGTTATTAGTATCTCGTGCAGATGCAGGATTAGTAGTTTATTTATTCGCCAACGAAGTCCCAGAAATTGAAGATGAAGTAGTGCGAATAGTCGCAGTAGCGCGAGAAGCTAATCCCCCCTCCCGTTACGTAGGTCCGCGGACGAAAATAGCCGTAGATACCCTTGATCGAGATGTAGACCCAGTTGGAGCTTGTATTGGCGCTAGGGGATCACGAATTCAAGTTGTAGTGAATGAGTTACGGGGTGAAAAAATAGACGTAATTCGCTGGTCTCCAGATCCAGCAACTTATATCGCCAATGCCTTGAGTCCGGCCAGAGTCGATGAAGTGCGGCTGATGGACCCGGAAAGTCGGCAAACCCACGTTTTAGTAGCTGAAGATCAACTGAGTTTAGCTATTGGCAAAGAAGGACAAAATGTGCGATTAGCAGCCAGACTGACCGGTTGGAAAATTGACATTAAAGATCAAGCTAAATATGACTATGCCGCAGAGGATGCTAAATTTGCCGCTGTCAGAGCCAAATATCAACCGGAGGATGATGAAAATGAGATGGAGGAACTAGAAGATGAACATCTTGAAGAATTAGAATTAGAGAATGATAATTTTGACAGTGGTGAGGATGATTAATTCTCCAATACTTTTGGACATGATCTTTTAACTATCCACTGTCAAAGGTAAACTAGAAAACATTTAGATGGTGTTAAAGTTAGCAACAAGAAACTCTCAAGGACTGCAAACTGCTGACCTAGCTGAATCCAAAACCGATGAAACCAAATTATCGGCGTTGTATTAGCTGTCGCCGCGGAGGACAAAAAGAAGAGTTTTGGCGGATTGTCCGCGTCTTTCCATCTGGGAAGGTACAATTAGATCAGGGCATGGGGCGTTCCGCCTACATTTGTCCCCAAACTGGCTGCCTCCAAGCGGCTCAGAAAAAAAATAGATTAGGGCGATCGCTACATGGAATAGTGCCAGAAACACTGTATCAGACATTGTGGCAACGTCTAACCGAAAGCAATCCCCAAAATCAAATTTAACCAAACTAAATATTTTAGTCTGCCGAAAGCGGACTATTACCTTTCCGGCCAGATCGGAGCAGGGTAGCAAGACCAGACAGGCTGTGTCAGACTCAGATAGCATTAAGTTGCTAACATAATTAAGATGTTCCTAACAGAGCAACAGCCAATGAGACAGAAAGCCAGGACTTCAGCACAAAAGTGTAAGTCAGGATACTGTACTCAAACAGGACTTAACAACGGTAAGCTCCAGAAAAATTGTGATCAAAGCCTAACAATTAACGCTTTCATCACAGCCTCTGTTATCGTTGGGGTTAGTGCCAGAATAGTAAGTGGGTGTAGAAAGCTAGTGGCTCTCTAAAATTCGAGAGGGACAATGCAATACTCCCAACAAGTTTTACTCGATTGTGTTGTGGAAGACTCAGAATCAGCAAAACAAAAACCTAAAAAATGGCAACCTGGTAGCGCTCAAGCGCAGTTCGGCATCAAGGATGTCCACAAAAATTTTCTAAATAGAAAAATTTTCTGGGTTTCCTTCAACCATCATTCCGGGTGGGGATGCCAGTATTAAACCGAAACATCTCTCTTTCCTAATTGGAGGCACCGGCAACATCACCAAGGGCAACCTAAAAAACAGTGATCAAAGGATGGAGATGTCGAAAACCAGGCAACCATCCGTTAAAACTGTAAATTAAAGGGGAAAGAGTGGATGAACAACGGCAAAGTTAGAATCTACGAATTATCAAAGGAATTGAATTTGGATAACAAAGAGCTATTAGCAATTTGCGACCAGCTCAACATCGCGGTCAAAAGCCATAGCAGCACAATTTCAGAATCTGAGGCGGAACAAATTCGTCTGTCTGCGGAGAAACTCGCAGCAACAAGTGTCACGCCCAATAAGGAACTAGGTAGAAACAGCCATAAACCAAATTCACACCAAACTGGCTCCCGAAACCGACCTGCTGCAACCCATAAACAGCAAATTTTGGAAATTCGCAAACCCAAAATCTTGAGAAATACTACATCCAACGCTCCAGAAGCGTCAGTTGCTACCAATAGCCAATTTGCTTCGTCTGATAGCCTGCGTGGCGTTCGCGATAGCGGGCCGGAGGCATCAGACATAGTTAATTCTGCCTCACCTCCACGACCTTTCGCTACACCAGTCTCACCCATGAAGCCGACGGCACCCACTCGACCTGTTCCCCGGAATCAATCTGAGACCGCACAGAAACCTAATGTCGCAGAACCGGATAAGAAACCGCTACCACAGCCAACACCGGAAAAAATAGCAGCGGAGAAACCAGAAAAAGCATCTCCCAAACCTAAACCGGAAAAACCTCAAAAACCCCAGCTGGTAGCTCCACCATCTAGACCTGTAGAAGAGGAACAAGAACCTGTCACAGAACAGGTATCCCTGGCATATAAACCGATTCTCAAACGTGAACGCCAAAGGCATGAAGAGGATCGGGAACAAACAAAGCCCAAAGTAGGTAGGCAGACGGCGGATCAATCACAAGCTGCACCCCAAAAACAGAATCGTTCTGGTCAATCTCCAGTCAAACCAGAACACAGGGGCAGTAGACCATCTGCACCAGGAATGGACGTACAACGACCCAGACCTGCGCGTCCTAGTGAAGCTGTAGCAGCAATGCCAATAGCCACTCCACCCAAACCAATGTCAGGGGGAGGAGCTAAGAAAGAGGGATTGGCAGATCAACCAATAGCCCCGGATCTCCTTGATCTGAAACGGCCAACACCACCCCGCCCAGCTAAAGGTGGGAAAAAATGGCAGGAAGAAGAAATAATTGACGAAATCAAAGAGAAAGCTAAGGTTGGACACAAAGGCAAGCGCGTCAAACCTATTCTCGATGATGATTTTGAAGAAGAGGACTTATTGGATGAGGAAGGGCTGGAAATTTCAGCAGCAGTCCAAGTCAGCCTGTCTATAGCCCGTCCACCAAAACCCAAGGCCGCCAGACCCACACAGCAACCAACATTAGTTGCGTCTGCACCTACTACTAAAAATAAAAGGTCTGGTTCTCACCGCGACCAAAACCGTCGTCAACAAGAAGTTGAAGTCAAGCAAGAGCGTCCAGAAAAACTGATCGTCACAGGACCGATGACAGTACAGGAGTTGGCTGAAGGCTTGGTTATTGCCGATACAGAGATTGTCAAAATCCTGTTTATGAAAGGCATGGCGGTAAGTATCACCCAAAATCTGGATATTCCTACCATTACTCTAGTCGGTAAAGAACTAGAAGTAGAAGTAGAAACGGCAGAACCAGAAGCAGAAGCTCGTAAAGTCACAGAAATGATTGATTTTGCGGATCTGGAACACCTGATTCGTCGTCCACCAGTGGTGACAATTATGGGTCACGTAGACCACGGTAAAACCACCCTACTTGACTCAATTCGCAAAACCAAAGTGGCTGCTGGTGAAGCGGGCGGTATTACCCAGCATATCGGCGCATACCACGTTGATTTAGAACATGATGGCAAGCCACAACAGATAGTTTTCCTAGATACCCCCGGTCACGAAGCCTTCACAGCGATGCGGGCTAGGGGAGCGCGGGTGACAGACATTGCTATTTTGGTGGTTGCTGCCGATGACGGTGTACGTCCGCAAACAGTGGAAGCCATTAGCCATGCTCAAGCCGCAGGCGTGCCAATTGTCGTCGCTATTAACAAGATTGACAAAGAAGGGGCGCAACCAGAACGCGTTAAACAAGAACTGACTAATTATGGTCTGACCGCAGAAGACTGGGGTGGTGAGACTATTATGGTTCCGGTGAGTGCCATCAAGGGCGAAAACCTAGATACACTCCTAGAAATGGTTCTCCTCGTGGCAGAAGTAGCAGAACTATCTGCTAATCCAAATCGTGTGGCTAAAGGAACAGTCATTGAAGCCCACTTAGATAAAGCCAAGGGTGCTGTTGCTACCTTGCTAATTCAAAACGGTACTCTCCGTGTCGGAGATATGCTGGTAGCTGGATCGGCATTTGGTAAAGTCCGAGCAATGGTAGATGACAGAGGCAGAAGAGTAGACGTTGCTACTCCCTCCTGTGCTGTTGAGGTGCTGGGTTTAAGCGATGTACCCGCAGCAGGTGATGATTTCGAGGTATTCGCGAACGAAAAAGAAGCTCGTACCCTTGCCAGCGTGCGCGCCGACAAACAACGCCAATCCCGCTTGTTACAAGGAAGGGTTACTCTTACTACCCTCTCGGCTCAAGCACAAGAAGGCGAGTTGAAAGAACTCAACTTGATCTTGAAAGGAGATGTCCAAGGTTCTGTAGAAGCCATTATCGGCTCTCTAAAGCAAATCCCTCAAAACGAAGTTCAAATTCGGATGTTGTTGGCTACTGCTGGAGAAATCACCGAAACAGATATCGACTTAGCAGCTGCCAGTAACGCCGTGATCATTGGTTTCAACACCACCTACGCTAGTGGTGCTAGACAAGCCGCTGATGAAGCAGGTGTAGATGTGCGCGAATACAACATCATCTACAAACTCCTAGAAGATATTCAAGGAGCTTTAGAAGGGCTGCTAGAACCAGAGTTGGTGGAAGAACCCCTGGGTCAAACAGAAGTACGTGCTGTCTTCCCTGTTGGTCGTGGTGCGGTTGCTGGTTGTTATGTACAATCGGGTAAACTGCTTCGCAACTGCAAAGTGCGAGTCCGTCGTGGCAGTAAGGTGATCTATGAAGGTGTTCTTGATTCCCTCAAACGGATGAAAGAAGATGCCCGCGAAGTTAACGCTGGTTATGAATGCGGCATCAACATTGATAAGTTCCATGACTGGGCTGAAGGTGACATCATTGAAGCCTATCAAATGGTAACTAAACGCCGTACCCTTACCCTGACTAAGTAGTGTTCAGCAAAGAGTGCTGAGTGCTGAATTAATTGATGAATGTTGAGTTGACGTAACTTTTAGTTCAACATTCAAAACTTAAATCTCAGCACTCACAACTCTGAAGCCACAAGGCAGTATGGCTTACACCAAGCTATTAGCAGAAAAAAATAGAATCATCAACATAGAACAACATCAAATCACTCTCAAAAAATCTGCTGTTTAATTAAAAAAGTTGTTTTTACAAATTTGTCTGAGTATATCTCCCATTTTAGTGATCGATAACACAGAATTTGCAGCTATATAACCGTTATCTTTAGAAAAGATTAAGTTAAATCTAAAAATTTTAGGGGGTAGGCATAGATCACATCTTGCCCCATTTAACAAATGTTAGATTTGGTTTGTTTGGTTTCTGTCTTGTCCCCTATGGGTAACACATTCATCAATTCCAAATCTAAAATCTAAAATTGTTTGACTCTGGAAGTTAAAAACGAGGAATGAGGAACTATGGCTCAAATTTCAGCTTCTAGCAATGGCCAGATTTCTCGGAATGCTCAAATTTGGCAAAACCTTAAGTACGCTATCTCTGCTAGTTCCGGTTTCCAACGCTGGCAGCTAGAGAGCAACGCTCAATTAAAAGGTCTGCGCCTGGAACAGCAAGTACAACGCTATTTACGAGAAACTTTAGAAACTTTAGCTTATTAAGAACACAGAACATTTCACAATTATCAGCAACTTATAGCAGGAGTCAGGAGTCAGGAGTCAGGAGTCAGGAGTCAGAATTAATTTTTCTCCCCATATCCCCTGCTCCCTATTACCTGCCATAACATATCTGATAAATCTTCAAACTACAACAGCTACAAAGTGTATGTAAAATCTTCCACTAATATTCCTGGAACTAAACTACCACCTAATTGCCGACTGCTATATGTTCCAACTTCAGGAATGAATTCTTGAAAATTTGTTAAATCAACTAAATTTGCTTCTCCCCAAAAACGGTAGAGACTTTCATCAAAACGTAAGTTTTCAATAGGTGCAACTATTTCCCCATTTTCTACCCAAAAGCAAGCATAACGGGTCATACCTGTAATTCTACCAGTTTGGCGATCGCTCCAATTTAAATAATGTAAATTAGAAACATATAACCCTGTATCTAAACTAGGTAAAATCTGATCAAAAGCCAAATTACCTGTACTTATTTCTGGAGAACGTAAGGTTTCTGAACTATTAGCACCATTAGCAGGTTTATGATATTCTTTAGCCGTGCGAGAATTAACCAGAGTATTTACCAAAACTCCTTTCTCTATTAAAAATAACTCCTCTGCTGCCATTTCTCCCAAATCATCAAATCTCGGAACTAAACCTGATTTAAAGTTTTCTTTTAAACTAAATTTAGGTGAAAGTTGTTTTTCTTGACGTGATAAAGCAACTAAAGCACTATTACCTTGTTGAATATCAGCTTCACTGATAGCACCCCAGGAAAGCATACCCAATAATTCAGCTACAGCAGCAGGAGAAAAATAAGTTTTGTATTGTCCTTTTGGTAATTCTTTGGGTTGACGAGACAACAATACTAATTGTTCTTTACCTTCATTTATTTTTGCTATATATGCAGATTCATCCCACTCACTCCCGGCAAAAGTGCCTTTTACCGCTTGTCCTGATGCCATGAACAAAGAATAATCTAAGCTAAAAGAATCAGTTCCAAACCAGTGTTTTTGTCCGCTAGAATCTCCATAGCCTCTAATAATAACTCCCCCAGCATACATACCAGTAAAATCCAAATCAGCAACTGATTCTAAGATTTTATTAACAACTGTTTCCGGTGTTAATAATTTACCTGTATTTACCTCTCTACTGTGATTATTCGCTGTGGGTAAAACCAGATAAGGGTCAATGGGTAATAAAGTAATTTCTTCACGTAATTCTTCTAAAGCTGTGTATGCTATTTGCCAATCTATTTCCCAATTACCAGTAAAAGGAAAATGGCGGAAACTGCTACGCTGATTTTCCATTAAAGTTAGTTTAATTGCACCATCAGCGACTACTCCAGTTTGTCTAACTTTAGCACCATTAAAACGGGTAAATTGGCTGCTTTCGCTGTTGAGTCTGATGGTAAAATGTTCTGTTTCAGCTTTTTTCTGGAGAATACTTTCGAGCAGTTGGTCAAAGGTTTTTTCTAAAGTTGATAATTCTGTAATTTTCATTTTTTAAATTGTCTCTGGATCAATATTTAGTTCTCTTAATTTTGCTG
>RDYJ01000100.1 GCA_004293145.1 Nostocales cyanobacterium
CCTACTAACTAACTGTTATATTGAAACTACACTGGCAGAAAAAGCAAAATCATTTGCTGTGAGACTACTAGCATTAATTCCGGCTAACAAAGCAATTTCTGTAGTGTTGATTTTCAGCAAAGTATCAGCACCCATTTGTTCTTTGATTACTTGACCAAAGCTGAGAATTTCCACACCACCAAAGCCGATTTTATCAACTCCAATTGTGAAATCTGTAACGGTATTTTTGGTTATTGGTAAACTACCATTAGCCACCCAAAACTGATCAGTACCAGCACCACCTGTAAGCTTATTCCCTCCTGCTTCTCCAGCAAAGAGGACATCATCACCGTTACCACCAGATAGCAAATCATTCAGGTTGGAGACTAAAACATCAATTCCCGAACCACCAAAAAGACGATTATTGCTACCTTGACTAACTATTTTGTCATCTCCAGAACCACCAAATAATAATTGATTTGAACCTTCAATTACTGTTAGTTCATCTGCGTCTGCTGCTCCGAACATAATGTTAGTTCCATCAGCTTCAGCTACAAATAGCATATCTTTACCATTACCACCATTAACGATGGTTTCGTGAGCAGGTTTATCTACACCAACAATGACGGTATCATTACCATCTCCTGCGGAAACGAAAGAATCACTATTAACTGTGACAAAATCATTACCATCACCTGCAAAGATTTGATTATCATCTGTGGAATTTATGGTGTCGTCTCCATCACCTGCAAATAATATTTTTCCTGGTTCGGGGTTTAATTCTTCACCATTGGGAGTACCGAAACTTAACTTTCTTGATGGATGATCATCATCCCTAATTGTAATTAATTGTTCTCCTAGAATTAGAGAACTATCATTAACATCAGATAAGACTATTTTGAAAGTCTCGTCAGATTCGATTTCAGCATCTCCAAAAATAGGAACTTCAATTGTTTTGCTAGTTTCTCCTGGTGCAAAAGTTAAAGTTCCAGAGGTGGAAATATAATCAGGTGCGGTACTAACTATTTGTCCCCGCAATTCTCCACCAGGATTTGTTGTAGTGTGAATGTTAAAATAGTAAGGGGTATCTGCACCTGTAGCGGCTGATTTTAGGGTTTCAATTTCTTCAGGAGTTAAACCTTCTTCAGCTTCCCAAATTCCGGTGATGATGGTTTTACTATTTTCAACAGTGATTTGTTTATCATCATCTGCAAGAATGTCAAAATCTACCGGACCATTTACACCTCTAACTGCATTGTGAATATGTGCCAGTATGACATCATCTTCTGTAGTTTCAGTTTGATTATTAAAGTCTAGTCCGGTGACTTCTAATTGATATGAGAAAGTTGCTGCTGCTGTGTCAAGTTCTGCACTTGCTAAACCAGTCGCGGTGGTAGTAATTCCTGGAACTTCTTGACTACCTTCTAAAATCGCTGCAAATACTTCTTTGGTGGTATCGCTGACGGGTGTAGCGGTAATGGGGACAGTTTGATAGTTAACGGTGATAGATTCGGTGCTTGCTTCGTCTAGGAAAACTGTAAAGGGTTTGGTGTTAATACCGCTGTTTTCTTCGGATACAGAAATGTTTATTCCTTGTATTTGCAGAGAGAAAATATCTGTAGCTGTCAAACCTTCTTTATCGGTAGCAATCACTTTTACATCTACTGAACCAACGTTTTCATCTGTTGGTGTACCAATGAATTCTCCTGTTATGGAATTAAACCTCAACCAATGTGGTAAATCACTACCATCTGCTAATGTTGCTGAATATCTAATTAAATCAGGAATAATTCCATCGTCAAGTAGTGTTTCTGCAAAGGTCTGGTAAACTAATTGATGCAGTCTTGTAGTTGGATGAACATCATCCCAAAAAGCATATTCATCAGGATTAACATTACCTGTTGCAGTAATCAAACGTTCGGTAAGATTAGTGAAATTGTAAATTTCAGGATTAGCTTGAACGGACGCACTCAAACCAAAGATATCTACTAAAGATGTATCAATGTTGAGACCGATTTCTAGATTATCTAATGCTTGACTTAAAGCATTGTTAAAAGCAAGAGAAATTGCTGTACCTTTGGCTGAATTATTATTATCAATACTTAAAGGAATAACACCCAAATCTGTTAAGTTGGCAACAACAAATTCCTTTGCACCCAAACTAGTTAATGTTGCGATCGCATTACTAATATTTGCGATCGCATCCTTCACAGCTTGGACAGGATCAGCCGGAGGATTAAGGAAATCGTTAGCACCAGCCCAGATGACATACAGTGTATCTTCACTAACGGGATTAACAGCATTGATAGCTTTAAATTGCTCAATTTCTGTTAGTAATCCTGGTACTGTATATCCTCCAAAAACGTTATTTAATCCTGTATTTGCTCCACCAAAAGCAAAGTTTCTTACTGATTCATTACTGAATTCTAAATTATCAGTAAAGTAATCTACCCAAATTGGTCCATTAGAAAAACGCCCTTGGTAATAAGGTAAAGGTGGAAAAGTATTACCTGAAGCTTGATAGAGATTTCCTTTATCAGAAAGACTATCACCAAAGATAACTAAATTATCAAAGGGGTTGATTACATCTGGGTCTGAAAAAATATCATTAGAAAGAGTAAATCTAAAAGCAGAGTTGGCTTTAGCTTTTTGGTCTGAAACTGGATTACTGAGAAGAGGTGATTGATTCATTTTTAGATACTAAATTTTTCCAAATTGTTAATACTTTGATTTTCCCTTCATATCAAAATATTAGGTTTTGTTCCCAAGTGATATCTTTAAATTAAAAGAGTAGATAAACATTTACCCAAAAAATAAGGATAGAGTTTTATTTATCCATCCTATCGAAGTATAAAAGTTATTATAAAAATCTGCAACCCCAAAAAATTGATTGGGTGTGTTTAGGAATTTCTCAGCTTAACCAAAATTCAACCAGCTAAAAACTTCTGTGACTGTTAGTTCCAGGTCTATACCTGCCAATATCGGTAATTTATCCTCACTTTCATATAATTCCACTTTTTGACCAGGAAAAACAGCTAATACACTTTCCTCTTCTGGATTCATCAACCATCCTAATTCTGTACCATTGCGAGAACAATGCAATAATTTGGATAGCACCTTTTTTTGTTGCTGATCTGGAGACAGAATTTCAATTACCCAGTCAGGATGAATTTCAAAGCGGTTGCTGATTTTCCCTGATGCAGTTTTGGGGATTCTTTCCCAGCGGAACACCGCTATATCAGGCACAATTGTATCACCACCAAAAGTACAGCGTAGTTCTGGGAAAGCATAAGCTATTTTTTGTGTTTCGGCTACTTGATTGATAGTAGTACACAATTTAATCTGTAGACGACTGTGTTCACCCTGTGGCATTGGTTTTTGTGTAATTTCTCCGTTAATAAATTCTGATGCTGGTTTAGTTTCTGGTAACTTGAGAAAATCATCTAGTGTAATTTGGCGTTCTCTGGCTATAGTCATAATCATTAATGAGAAAGTATACACCAATTCTAAATCATTTTTGAATAATAAGAATAAGATCCCCGACTTCTTCAAGAAGTAAGGGATCTAAAAATTATGAGTTTAATATTAACTCCGTTGCCAAATTTTAATAGTTTTATCCAAACTGCCACTGACTAACATTTCTCCAGATGCAGTAAATACCAAAGCTGTAACTGTGTTAGCATGACCTGAAAAAGTTCCTAATAATTCACCCGTTTCCAAATGCCACAATTTGATAGTTTTATCAGCACTGCCACTAGCTATAATTTGTTCATTAGGACTCAGGGCAACTGCATAAACTCCTTCTCGATGACTTTTGAGAACGTGCATTAATTCCCCAGTAACTAAATTCCAAACTCTAATAGTTTTATCTTGACTACCACTCACTAAAAATTTAGCATTAGCACTAATAGCCAGGGAATTAACGATATGAGAATGACCCATGAGGGTATGTATTTGTTTAATTTCTTGCTGATTTTTCTTATTTAGTGAAGACGTTAACTGCCAAACTTTGATTTTCCGATAACTACCTGTAATCAAAATTTTACCATCTTGACTTAACACCATTGAATGGGCAGCAGTATCATCTAAACATAAAGTATTTTCTACTTGGCGATCGCGTAAACTCCAAAAAACTATTTTTCTATCATCTCCACCAGTTGCTAACATCTTGCCATCTGGAGTAAATGCTACACAACGCACATTTCCATGATGGGTATGCAGGATATCAATTAAATCCAATGCCCCAGTATGCCAAATTTTAATTGTCGCATCTGCACCAACACTAACTAAAGTTTGTCCATCTGTGCTAAAAGCCAAAGAATTAACTTCATCTACCACACCAGACATAGACCAAGGAGATTCTGATAATGTTTCAATTAATTGACCTTTAGCTAAATCCCATAATTTTGTCTCACCACGACTACCACTAGCTAAAATTGGGATAGTTTTTACATGATCACCACCAAATTCATTCACCATTAAAGCCTTAATAGAATAAGCTAAACAGTTAATTCCTCTAGCGTGTGCTTTTAATGTTTGCCAACATTCCCAATCACCAATAATCTGCTTTTGTGGATGTTCTGATGGCAAAGTTTGCACTATTTCAGCCACCATTTTATCATCGTCTAGAGGTACATTATATTGCCTTCCATCAAGGGATTGTAAATACCAATTTAAGCCCCCCGCATACAATAAGCTACTAGGGTGAACACACAGCTTTGGTTCAAAAAATTCTAGCTGACTTGTAGGTAAAAAACCAGTGATGACAGTTTGTTTTTGGTATCCTAATTTAGTATTTCCTGGATAAAACAAACACAGAAAAATTAAAACTTGGTGGTTTTTAACATCTTCTTGTGTGACAGACCAGCGGATTTTGTCCTTTTTAATTCCGTTAAAACTTTCTCCATCTGCTACATGAACTTGAATACTTATCTTTGGGTTATTAGTCAACCAATAACTGAACTTACTTTCACTCCGTAAATTTCCTTCATCATCTAAAACCATATTTTCTAAAGTGTCTTGCGGCACTTTTTTCACCAATTTACCCAGGCGTTCTTTGATTACCCGATCTACAATTTGTTCACGGACAAGATAATCTTCAGCTTGAGTTTGAAAATATTTAGGAAAAGGAATTGTCCAATCTGGTGGTTCAGGATATTCTGGAGGCATGGGGGGAGGATTTTTGGCCAGAATTTCCGCCTGTTGACGAGAACATTCCAAAATTTTAGCCAATGAATCGCCTTCAAACACCATAATTTCACTGTGACAACCCTTTACTTGACCTTCTAAGAGAGATAGATCAATAGTCTTGGGTTTTTTCACCCGTTGGAGGAAGTCAGTTTGTTGAGCTTTTAGTAAGCTAATCCAGTCGATCTGCATGATAGTGGCACAGTCTTGCATACTTAAGGTAACTCATACCAATGCAATTACACATTTTAATCACTTCTAGTTAAATAAAAATTAAGTAAATTTAACAGTCTAATAGAATACAAATTTATATTGATGTTAATGGTAAAGATACATCTGAATATTTATTAGTTATTTGCACAACTCATTTAGTAGGACATAGAGATTTAAATGATTTCCATAAATTCTAACTAATTCAGAAAACAATTAACTGTTTCTAGAGAAACAGTTATCGCTAAGAATGAGTGTATGTCAATAAATCAAAATTTTTGAGCAAATAATTTCTCAAATTGAGAAAACCAGGGTATATTAATTATTTGTGTAACCAAAGTATCTATCTGAGAAAATAATTATGTCAACCACATCTTACATTTTTGTAGCCGGGGCTAGTCGTGGTGTTGGTCAAGAAATCGCTAAATATTTGACAGCACACAACATGAAGGTAAAAGCACTTCTGAGAACAGAAACCGCTGCTAAAGAATTAGAAGCTATTGGTGTTCATGCAGTTTTAGGAGATGCTTTGAAAGTCGATGATGTGGAACGGGCAATTTTAGGAAATGAGCCTATTCAAGCTGTAATTAGTACCCTTGGTGGTTTACCAACAGATGATATCAAACCTGATTTTATTGGTAATAAAAACCTAATTGATGCCGCCGTCAAAGCAGGAGTGCAGAAGTTTATTTTAGTGACTTCTATTGGTAGCGGTGATAGTGTAGTTGCAATGCCTCCCCAAGCTTTAGAAGCACTCAAACCAGTCTTAATTCTCAAGGAACAAGCCGAACAATACTTAATCAATAGTGGACTCAACTATACAATTATTCGCCCTGGTGGTTTAAAATCAGAACCAGCCACAGGAAATGGCATTTTAACCGCAGATCCGCGTATTGTTGGTAGTATTCATCGTGCTGATGTTGCCCAATTAGTGTGTAATTGTTTAAATTCAACTAACGCTAATAATCAAGTTTTATCAGCATTAGATAAAAATATGATTTATCCAGGTTTACCAGAATTGGTAGAGTTTAATTTGGATTAGTTTTTAGTGATTCGTAATTGGGAAAGGTTTTAAATTTTTAGACGTTGTTTCAAAAGTTTTTTATTGTCATCAAAGACACTGATTGATAGCGAAGCGTGGCGTAGCCATTCCCCCCAAACCCCCTTGAAAAGGGGGGCTAAATTCTTTAAAGTCCCCCTTATTAAGGGGGATTTAGGGGGATTGCCTACGGCACGCTCCGCGAACAGAAAATATTTGATACATCATGAGAGACTTTTAAAACATCCTCTTAATTCCTCTATTCCCAATTATGAATTATGAATTATGAATTATGAATTATTATCATTCCTTTAACTAATCTTTCTATTCCTGCTTTTGCTGTATCTTGTTGCAATGCACCATAAGCCACGCGCAAATAACAACCGTCTTTCATTCCGAAAGTTGTTCCAGGAATAACGGCTACTTGATGTTCTTGAATTAATCTTTTCACCAATTCAAACGCATCTATTTGGGTATGGACTTTCAAGAAAAAGTAAAAAGCACCATTTGCAGGTGTGATGGTACATAAACCTTGGAGTTGGTTGAGTGCATCAATCACTATTTGCCGAGTTTGGGCAATTGTTTTAATGTTATCTTTTAAATAATCTTCTTTTGCTTGTAATGCTCCCAATGCTGCATACTGAGAAATCACAGGGGGACAAATCAAAATAGTATCTTGCACTTTTTTGACAGCATTTAATAAATGTTGAGGAATTACCATATAGCCAATTCTCCAACTAGCAAAACCATAAGCTTTAGAAAGGCTATAAAGGGAAATTGTATATTCACTACTTCCCGAAAATGCGCCGGGTGAAATATGCTTTACTCCATCATAAGTAAAATATTCATAAGCCTCATCACTAATATGATAAATACCACGTTCTCGACAAATTTGATTAACTTGTTGTAATGCTGCTTCTGAATATACTACACCTGTGGGATTGTTAGGCGAAATTGTGACAACAGCACGAGTTTTATCTGTAATTGCTGCTGCTATAGCTTCAGGAATCAATTGATAATTTTCGTCTGTTCCTACTAATACAGGATGACAAACAGCCATTGTAATTGCCATTTCATGATTGAAATAGTAGGGAGTATTTAAGATAATTTCATCACCTGGGCAAGTAATAGCTAAAATAGCATTCATAAAGCCCATATTGCTGCCGGCTGTGACAACAATACAATTTTTATCGTTAATTTCAATGCCGTTAAATGTTGATAATTTGGTTGTTAATGCTGTTAATAATTGGGGAATACCTTCAACGGCTTTGTAGAGATTGTTTGTTGAGTCGTTGAGGAATTTTGGTAATAGTTCTATTGTTTCTGGTGGTGGGTTATAGTGAACTACACCCTGTCCTAAAGATATTGTACCGGGAGAGTTTTTGATTAGTTCGCCTACTACGGGAATAATTGGTGATTGTACCGCATTCATGCGAGATAATTTATTATTCATAAGTAATAAGTAAGGATGGCGGTGGTGACAGCTTGATTAAATATGTCGTGTTGCTATATTTTGGTTGACAATTTACTAGATCATCATATACATCATCTTGATTTATTTTCTGCTTTGCATCTAATTGGGGAGATGGTAGAGAGTCAGAATTTTATTGAATCACATAACAAAATTTAAACATAAATCTTTAAAATCCCTATTCGATAAGACTTTCGGACATTCTCTGATTTTATAAATTTCTAAATTTTTATTTTCAGTCACATAACCGTCACATAAGACTAATTTATTTATTCCATAGATATAAATAATCATTTATGCCCAAAATGGCACATATTTAGCGTGTTTCTTAGATTTATTTTCAGGATCATACGGCTTAATTAAGTTTTCATTAATCGTATCCGCAATAATTCGGGAAGCCATAGAATAGTTTTTATCATCAATAGCAAATCTTTGTCTTAAGGATTCATTAGTCATTTGTTCACGACAGACAAATCGTAAACAAGCGTGCTGATAACAAGCTCTCATGCGATCGCTTTTATCCATATCTTTTAATTCTCTATAGCTTAATAAAATAGCTTCTGTATGTTGATGTTTAACATTAAAATCTGGAGCAGGTAATTGAAAAAGCTCAACTGCATCAATTACTTTATCTATACCACTACCACGTTCTTCACAGATATTAATTCTTCTCATAAAAGCAGCTAAATCTTCATTGCGAGATTGAGGTGGTACATCTATAAAACGCATTGTATCAACTAATGGTTCACCCGGATTCCTAATTTCCATTCTGTCAGAAAATATCTCAATAGTAGAACTAACACCAGTCATATTAAAATCTTGGTGAATCATAGCATTAGCAACTAATTCTCTAATCGCAATTTCTGGATACATTTTGATATTTTGGCGTAATGCTTGACCAATTTGTTCATTTTCAGGTAATTGATCATTAATAAATGCAATTATTTCTTCATAGCTTACAGCATAACCTTTCTCAAATACCCGTTCTCTTTGAGTAAAAATTCTACCTTTATCTTTGTAGATAATAACTCTAATTGCTTTTCTTCCTAGTCTTTCAAAATCGCTTAATTTTTTCGCAAAAAGAATCGCACCCAAATTAGTAATATCATAATAATTATTGGCTTTTTTATTAATTAGTTTTTCTTTTTCTAACCGCTCTAAAATCCCTTGTTTGTTGTCTGGTAGATTTTGTTTGGTTAATTCAAAATAACTGGGATAATTAATCTTCGTTAAAACTTCATCTGCTGTTATATTTTCTAAAGCTATTCTTTTTTCAAAAGTTAGATAGGAAAATAAATTCCACAATTCTCTTTCTTTTTCTGGATAGTCTTTAAGTTTTTTCTTATAGCTACCAACTCTAATATATTCTATTCCTTGAAAACTAACAGGTTGATAATTAGCACTAGGAATTTCCAATAATACTAAATTTTGGTTTTGAAAAGTAAGTTCATGAATTTTAAAGTTAATTCTAGGGAAAAGAAGTCTCAGTAACCAATTTTCCAATTCTTCATTGCCAATTGTTGTTTGTTTAGGTTTAAATTGAGTACCTACCATATTATGAGTATTATCTTCAATTCCCCAAACTAGATAACCTGTATTTTGCCCGTGTAAAGTAGCTGAATTTGATAATGCTGAAATATATTCTCCTATTGTTTCTGGTTTTTCGTTATTTTGTTTAAATTCTACCCACTCGGTTTCTTGAGGAAGTGAAATTAGTTGTTGAACAATGATAGATAATTGACGTAATTCCATAATTTTCCTTGGAATATATGTTATTTATGATTCATAAGCTACAAATTGTAAATTAATATAATTTATCTCGTAAATTTAGTTTCTGTATTTCTATTTTTTTGATTAATTGGAATATAATACCCTGATACTCTATCCCAGTTTAGAAGTGTAAGTATTACTCGATCACAAAAATGGTGAAGGTCTAAATAATTTTTGATCTTTTCCTCATCATCATTACCAATTACTTCTCCTTGATGTACTATTTCATTACGTATCTTTGTATAAAGATAAATCCAACGTTGCAAATTATTTGTTTGACAAAAATCTTTTAGGATCGCATTAAAAGAAACATTCTTATCATTTCTTCTATCTGCCCAATAAAAGTCATCTTCTGTTTGAGTAAAATGACCAACATTCAGGGCATAATTATATCGCAAAATTTCCAGAAAATTACATATTAATAGTGTTTTATTTTCTATATAAGGTGTATGTTTAGCTAAAATACCTAAACTGATCAATTTTTTCAATTTATAAATATTAACACTTGACATATAATCAGTATAAGTAGATTCAATAAATTGAATCACATCTTCTTCACGATAAATTACTTTATTACCTTCTTTAAATTTTGTATTCTCAGGTGATATATATTCTAAATGAACTATCTTTGTATCATGTAAAACTTGGATTCTCGCCATTGAACACATACATCCAGATGCAAAAGAAATCAGAAAACAAATAGAATCAATTAACGCTATAACATTTTCTAAGTCAGCAAAAGTAACTTCATCTACTTCTAGTATATGACTTATAGCTCCTTCTGAATGAGGTTTTATAACAATTTTAGGTTTCCCTGTAATCTTAATTGCTGTAAAATCTGTTTGATAAATTTCCGGTTCTTTTCCTTCTTGTTCATGAGTATGAATGAAAGGTTTAAAAGAATATGGAATATTCGTTAAATAAAATTGTAATAAAACTGTATCATGAGGTTTAGGAGGATTTTCTGATACTAATTTAGCAGAGGATAACTTCACTTTGTATTCTTGAGTATTTCCTTTGATGCAGTGTTTAGTTCTCTCTTCATAAATTCTGCCTGATGTTTTATCTAACAATAAATCTGAAGAGTCTATCATACTTTCTAGGGAACAATCTGAAGTGAAATCAGAGATAATTTCACAAGGAAATACAGTCGCTACAATAGAGCAATCATCTTGTTTTTGCTCAAGATAAGTCTCTGAACGAATTATCTTGTTGTTAATTTCAAAGTTGCAGTCAAGTTTCATCTGTTTTCTCCTTAACAATTAAAATACCGATGGTTAGTTAGTTCACCGATTGTTTTTCTAGCTTAACCGCCAAATCTTCATAAATAACATCCAACCACACAGAAGTCACAGCTTTAACTTCATCCAAAGATGCGTAAACGCGAAGCGGCTTGTCATCAGACATCGCTTTTTCCCTATCAAATTATACCAAATAAAGTGAATTATCCTGTGCTGATAACAACAACACAAACCGCGCAAGCATACCAAAAATAAACAACTCCGGTTCTTATGCCTTCAGCCTTTCCAGAGTTTCACAGCCAATTCCACTAAAAATGATGAGGAAATTTAGCAACACGGACATCAATCTGTCAACGCGTATAATTAATAGACAAAAAAAATCGGGATGACTGGATTCGAACCAGCGGCCCCTGCGTCCCGAACGCAGTGCGCTACCAAACTGCGCTACATCCCGCCACAAAAATGGCAATATAAAACAATAATACCACAACCAGCACAAAATTACAAATCTTTCATCTTCCACAGATGACTTTGCTTGCTAGGATTATATCTGTATAACTAACAATGGTAAAAGTAGACTGTGACTGTAAAACCAGACTGGTTGCGGGTAAAAGCGCCTCAATGGGAGCGCGTCGGTAACGTCAAAGAAATTTTGCGGGATTTAGCCCTGAATACGGTTTGTGAAGAAGCATCCTGTCCCAATATTGGCGAGTGCTTCAATGCTGGAACCGCCACATTTTTAATTATGGGACCCGCTTGCACCAGAGCTTGTCCTTATTGTGATATTGACTTTGAGAAAAAACCTCAACCCCTAGATCCTACCGAACCCACGCGACTAGCAGAAGCAGTCAGACGAATGCAGCTTAATCACGTTGTGATTACTTCCGTTAACCGTGATGATTTAGCCGATGGTGGTGCATCTCAGTTTGTCCGGTGTATTACTGAAGTTCGTAGCGTCTCACCTAACACTACAATAGAGGTTTTGATTCCTGATTTATGCGGAAATTGGAATGCCCTAGAAATCATTCTCCAAGCTGCACCAGAGGTACTAAATCACAACACAGAAACCATACCTCGTTTGTATCGTCGAGTACGTCCCCAGGGCAACTATGAACGGACACTGGAATTATTACAACGCACTCGCCAAATTTCACCCAGCACATATACCAAATCCGGTATTATGGTCGGTCTAGGTGAAACTGATACAGAAATTCGCCAAGTCATGCAAGATTTACGAGCAGTAGATTGTGATATTTTGACTATTGGGCAATACCTCCAACCCAGTCAAAAACACCTGCAAGTAGCTGATTTTATCACTCCTGAACAATTTGCCGCATGGCAAGCTTATGGAGAAGAAATCGGATTTTTACAAGTTGTTTCTTCTCCATTGACAAGAAGCTCCTATCATGCTGAACAAGTCCGGGAATTAATGAAACGCTACCCCAGATAAGACGCAGGGGAGCAGGGAGCAGGGAGCAGGGAGCAGGGGGGAGGTAAATAACCCAATGACTAATGACTAATAACCAATGACCAATGACTAATGACTAATGACAAAATCGAAAATTCAAAATCTATTGTTATTTTGGGTGCAGGTGCTTGGGGTGCAACCCTAGCGAATTTAGCGCGGGTAAACGGTCATCAGGTATGTTTGTGGTCACGTCAGGGAACGCTGAGTTTGGAGACAGTCTTAAAAGATGCGGAAATAGTCCTCTCTGCTATTTCTATGAAAGGTGTCAGAGACGTAGCTTTATTAGTCAAGTCTTTTCCTTTGTCTCCAGAGACAATTTTTGTCACAGCGACAAAAGGCTTAGATCCACAAACTACCTTAAGACCGTCGCAAATTTGGCAAGAAGAATTTCCTGAACATCCAGTAGTTATCCTCTCAGGTCCAAATTTATCAGCAGAAATTGCACAAGAATTACCAGCAGCTACCGTAGTAGCCAGCAAAAATCATGCCGCTTCGGAAATCGTGCAACAAATCTTTTCTTCTAGTCGTTTTCGTGTGTATACTAACCCTGATCCAGTAGGTGTAGAACTGGGAGGTACACTCAAAAATGTGATGGCGATCGCAGCAGGTGTCTGTGATGGTCTACATTTAGGAACAAATGCCAAAGCAGCTTTATTAACTCGTGGTTTGACAGAAATTATTCGCATTGGTGGAATTTTCGGCGCAAAAACGGAAACATTTTATGGTTTATCCGGTCTAGGAGACTTGTTAGCAACCTGCAACAGCCCCCTCAGTCGCAATTACCAAGTTGGCTATCAGCTGGCTAGTGGGAAAACTCTGGCAGAAATTCTCGCTACCCTACCAGGAACAGCCGAAGGAGTAAACACTTGTCGGGTTTTGATGCAAATATCCCAGCAGCAAAATATTACTATCCCTATTACTGAGCAGGTTTATCGGTTACTGGAAACTGAAGTTACACCTCAACAAGCCCTGGATGAACTAATGTTAAGAGATATCAAGCCAGAGTATAGTCAATAAAGCTATGGCCAGCCCCAAACCTAGCTATCAGCATTATTTCGGAACATAGAGGAACGAATTACCAAATTATCACTAAAAAAATTGTTAAATTGTCAGGAAACAACCTTCCCCGCCATGTAAACATAGCTATGTAGTTTATCAACAGCAAAATTACCAGGAATATGTTTATACTTAGTTATCAAGATAACGGTTAATATTCCTAAAGACTCCCTTGTTGACTAGGTATAGCAATGGACAGGGTGATTAGGACATCTTTTAATCACGGAACTCTGACTAAAACAGAGTTTTACTACTGAACGGCAGTTGCTTCACTTGGGGAGACCCCAAGACCGCACTGTCTACCCCTGACTCCTGACTTTTGCTATAAATGATTATTTCCAGCTTGGTTGTAGCTGGGAGCGGCTATGAGTTCAATCAAAAAACTAAATTCACCGATGAATTTCGGTAAAAATGTATCCCTCACAATTTATCTGAGAAGTCTAATTTTATACTAGCAGTATTTTTGCCGTCCACACAGGGTAAATTTGTTTGTTTTCTAGCGAATTATATTCGTCACATACTTTTCAAACAACCTGCCCTCACCTAGTAATACAAGTTCCTAGTCGTTACCCTGATGAGGAGATAGGGAGATATCAGAAAAATTAGTTCTGGCTCCTGATTCCTACATTAGTACAATCTTTTGCAAAGAATTGTACTGTAAAACTCAATTGTGTTATTTCATCGTGAATTACGGGAACAATAGCAACAGTTGATTAACCAACCATAATTTTAGCTGATCGTAATCTATTCGTACCTTCACAATAAGACCTTATGCCAGCAACATCTTTCTACACAGATGCAGCCTACGACTCCCAAAAGTCTAACCCAAGATTAGACGCTGATCTAAATGTTGATGAGGGTGATTTATCTCTAGATGATCTGCAAGATATAGAAATAGCTTCCGTCGATCCTCATAACTTAGCTGCTAACAACAACCGCCGCAGTACAGACTTAGTACGTCTATACCTGCAAGAGATTGGACGTGTACGTTTGTTAGGGCGGGATGAAGAAGTTTCCGAAGCTCAAAAAGTGCAGCGATATTTGCGGATGCGGATAGTGCTGGCTAATACAGCCAAGCAAGGAGATGAAGCAATCGTTCCCTATTTGCGGTTAGTTGAAGTTCAAGAACGTTTAGTCTCAGAACTAGGACATCGCCCCTCTTTAGAAAGATGGGCAACTACTGCTGGTATTAACTTATCGGATCTCAAGCCCACCTTATCAGAAGGTAAACGTCGCTGGGCAGAAATTGCTAATTTGACAGTCAAAGAACTGGAAGAAGTTCAATCCCAAGGACTCCAAGCCAAAGAACACATGATCAAGGCCAATCTGCGTCTTGTGGTGTCTGTGGCTAAAAAGTATCAAAATCGCGGTTTGGAATTATTAGATTTAGTCCAAGAAGGTACTCTAGGTTTAGAACGAGCCGTAGAAAAATTTGATCCAACCAAAGGTTATCGGTTTAGTACCTATGCTTATTGGTGGATTCGTCAGGGAATTACTAGAGCGATCGCTACCTCAAGTCGCACAATTCGCCTTCCTGTTCATATTACCGAAAAGCTCAACAAAATTAAAAAAGCACAACGGAAAATTGCTCAAGAAAAAGGTCGTACTCCGACTTTAGAAGATTTAGCAATTGAATTAGACATGACTGCTACCCAAGTGCGGGAAGTATTGTTGCGTGTCCCTCGTTCAGTTTCTTTAGAAACCAAGGTAGGAAAGGATAAAGATACAGAATTAGGGGAATTGTTAGAAACTGATAGTGTTACCCCAGAAGAAATGCTCATGCGCGAATCTTTACACAAAGATTTGCACAACTTACTAGCAGATTTAACCACTCGTGAACGCGAGGTTATTTTAATGCGGTTTGGTTTATCCGATGGACATCCTTACTCATTAGCCGAAATTGGCCGCGCTTTAGACTTATCACGGGAAAGAGTCCGACAAATCGAATCCAAAGCTTTACAAAAACTCCGCCAACCCAAGCGCCGTAACCTCATCCGTGACTATTTGGAATCTTTAAGTTAGATGAGGGAACTCTTAACAGGGAACAGTAGTTTACCCATTACCAATGACCAATGACCAATGACTAACTAATAAATATTCTCAATAAGTCATGATTGTTGCAAATCGATCCCAACATTTGTTATATTCTCAATTAACAGGCTTTGTTGAGAAAATTTAGTATGACTGTCTACACAACTGGTTCACTCAAGGCAGAACTAAACGACCGGGGCTGGCGTTTAACTCCCCAACGCGAAACAATCCTACATATTTTTCAAGAACTTCCGCAGGGTGAGCATTTAAGCGCCGAGGATCTTTATCATCGCCTAGAAACTGATGGCGAGGGTATCAGCCTATCAACTATATATAGAACTTTAAAGTTGATGGCCAGGATGGGTATTTTGCGGGAATTAGAGCTAGGTGAAGGACATAAACACTATGAAATTAACCAACCCTATCCCCATCACCACCATCACCTTATTTGTGTCAGGTGCAATGCTACTATTGAGTTCAAAAACGAATCTATTTTGAAAATTGGCGGAAAAACAGCCCAAAAAGAAGGATTCCACCTCCTCGATTGTCAACTGACTATTCATGCTGTTTGTCCCAAATGCCAAAGGGCTTTAATGCCGATTTAGGACTTCTGTGGTGTAATCAGGCGATCAATCAGGATTAAACCCTAAAATAATGCGCTGTCATCGGAGGCAAACTATTAGTGAGGGAATCTTTGCGTATTGTCGGAGCGGAAAGCTAAAAACTTCCGCTTTTAAAATCTTTAAAGATGACTGCATCATCCGATTTTGGATTGACCCCACGGATAAATCCGGGGGCTTGTACCATTAAGGAATTATTAATCAATTTTCTTCAATTGCTGCTTCCGCTTCATGTACTAGATTTCTGAGATTTTCCAAAGTTTCTAGATTCACATCCTCCCACAAACCCCGCTGATGTGCTTCCAGCAACCTTTCGGCTATATCACGCACAGCCCAAGGGTTCTTGTCTTGAATAAATTCACAGACCACCGGATCTTGTAAATAAGTATCCACTACACCCTGATACATATAGTCTTCTACACATTGAGCCGTAGCATCATAGGCAAATAAGAAATCCACCGTTGCAGCCATTTCAAATGCGCCTTTGTAACCGTGACGCATGACTCCCGCTATCCATTTGGGGTTAACCACACGAGAACGGTACACCCGTGCAATTTCTTCCTTGAGTGGGCGGACTTTTGGCTGGCTAGTGTTGGAATTATCGCCAAAATAGGTTTCGGGATTTTTGCCTTGGAGAGAACGTACAGCCGCCGTTAAACCACCCTGAAATTGATAATAATCATCAGAATCGAGTAAGTCATGTTCTCGGTTATCTTGATTGTGTAGAACTATCTGCATTTGCTTCAAGCGTTGTTCAAATGCTGCGGTAGAGGTGGGAGTATTCTTTGTCCCTGTTCCCCCGTAAGCGTAAGAACTCCAATTTAGATAAGCTTGGGCTAAATCTTGATCATCTTGCCAATTTTGGGAAGCAATTAAACCTTGAAGTCCAGCACCATAAGCACCGGGTTTTGAACCAAAGACACGAAATAGCGATCGCTCTTGTGCAGTCTCCACACTTAAACCTTGTTCGGTCCATAAATTAGTATCTTGACGAACTGCATCCGCTAAGGGGTTTTCCTCTGCTGGTTCATCTAAAGCTGCTACTGCTTCCACCGCTTGAGAAAATAAATCAATCAAATTCGGGAAAGCATCGCGGAAAAATCCCGAAATTCTCAAAGTCACATCAACGCGGGGACGACCCAAAATTGATAAGGGTAATATTTCAAAATCTACTACTCTTCTTGCTGCACCATCCCAAACAGGTTGGACACCAAGTAAAGCTAAAGCTTCCGCAATATCATCACCACCAGTCCGCATTGTCGCCGTACCCCAAACTGATAAACCCAGAGTTTTCGGATATTCTCCATGTTCTTGGGTGTAAGTTTCAATCAGAGTTTCCGCTGCTTTTCTCCCCACATCCCAAGCCGTTTCTGTAGGAATAGCGCGAATATCCACAGCATAAAAGTTTTTACCTGTGGGGAGAACTTCTGGCCTTCCACGTGTAGGTGCGCCAGATGCAGCACTAGGAACGTATTTACCATCTAGTCCGTGTAATAGGTTGGTGATTTCTTCTGTGGTTTTTTCTAGTGCTGGAAGGAGTTTTGAGGCTATCCAGTTGAGAACTTGTTTTACTGTTAACAGTTCTCTGTTAAGAGTTCCCTGTAGTAGTTGTTCTACTAAATGGGCTGCGTGTTCTTCTAGGAGTTCTACTACATCGCCGTGGGTACGACAGGAATTAAGTTTCACGCAGAGGCGCAGAGGCGCAGAGAGGGTTTGAGGAGGAGTAAAGGGGGTGCTGTAGTCTGTTGTTAAAGGGTCGATGTCTAAGCCCCAATCTTCTGCTATGGCACGGGTAATACCGCTAGAATGACGGTTGGGGATACGAGCGATCGCTATAATTAAATCTCGCAGTTGTCTACCTTGGGGCGTTTGTCCGAAAATGTGTAAGCCGTCGCGAATTTGGGCTTCTTTAAGTTCGCACAAATAGCCGTCTAGGGAATTTAAAATTAGAGATTCAAAATTTACAATGTCTTTTTCGTTGGTAATACCTAAGTCTTTATAGAGATTTTCTTTGATGACTAATTCCTGGATGCGATCGCGTATTGTTGGTAAACGGGAAGGATCTAAACTTTCTGCTTCGTAATATTCATCAATTAAATTTTCTACCTGTTGTAAAGCCCCATACAGTTCAGCCCGTGTCATGGGGGGTGTAAGATGGTCAATGATGACCGCTTGGGCGCGTCTTTTGGCTTGAGAACCTTCACCGGGGTCATTGACAATAAAAGGATACAAATGTGGCATAGCGCCAAAAGCTACTTCAGGATAACAAGTATTAGATAAAGCCACACTTTTACCCGGTAGCCATTCTAAATTTCCATGTTTCCCCACATGAACAATTGCATCCGCACCAAAACAACTAGAATTTTTTTCCCGCACCCAATAATAAAAAGCTAAATAAGCGTGAGTAGGTTCTAAATCTGGTGCATGATAATTCAAACTAGGGTCATTTTCATAACCCCGTGA
>RDYJ01000223.1 GCA_004293145.1 Nostocales cyanobacterium
ACGGCCAAGAAGGTGATCAATTAGGCTTCGCCGTCAGCAGTGCTGGAGACGTTAACAATGACGGTATTGATGACATAATTATTGGCGCACATTTTGCCGACCCCAATGGGACAAGATCCGGACGTGCATATATAGTATTTGGCAGCGAGAACGACTTCCCATTAAACCTTGATCTTGAGAAGCTTAATGGCAGCAACGGCTTTATCATCAACGGCCAAGAAGGTGATCAATTAGGCTTCGCCGTCAGCAGTGCTGGAGACGTTAACAATGACGGTATTGATGACATAATTATTGGCGCACCCTTTGCAAATCCCAATGGCGTTCAAGCTGCTGGAATTAGTTATGTCATCTTTGGTAAAGATGGTAACTTTAATCCCGTTATTGATCTATCCACCCTTAACGGTACAAACGGTTTTGCCATCAACGGCATTGAAGAATTTGATAATTCAGGCTGGGCTGTTAGCGATGTGGGAGATGTCAGCAATGATGGGATCGATGACATCCTTGTCAGCGCCAAAAATGCAGATCCCAATGGCGAGTATTCTGGACAGAATTACGTCATATTTGGCAAGAGCAACTTTACTTCTTCCATCAACCTTGCCGATATTGATGGCACTAACGGTTTTATCATCAACGGTAAATCGGAAGGGGATAATTTAGGTCACTCAGTCAGTGGGAGAGGAGACGTAAACGGTGATGGTATCAGTGATCTAATTCTCAGCGCCCCTTTTACTGGCTCCGAGACTGGGGAAGGTTATGTGATTTTTGGCATCAACAGCGCCCCTACAGATTTGTTACTGAGTAACAGCACCGTTGATGAAAATGTTGCACCCGCAACCGTAATTGGCAAATTTACCCCCACTGACAAAAATGTAAAAGTTCAGAAGTTTACCTACACCTTAGTTGAAGGTGTTGTTGATAATGATGCCTTTATGATTGATGGTGATACGCTGAAAATTAAGCAATCTCCAAATTTTGAAGCCAAATCAAGTTATCTGATCCGAGTCATCACCACAGATCAAGGTGGACTCTCTTATGAGAAAGAATTGACTATCAACGTCAATGACATCGATGAAACAGTAGACAACACTGGAGACAACACCGGAGACAACACCGGAGACAATACCGGAGACAACACTGGAGACAACACTGGAGACAACACCGGAGACAACACTGGAGACAACACCGGAGACAATACCGGAGACAACACTGGAGACAACACTGGAGACAATACCGGAGACAATACCGGAGACAATACCGGAGACAACACTGGAGACAACAACGATAACGAAAATGAAGAACCTACAACTGGAGGATCTTTAACAACAAAGCTAGTCCAGATTGGTGATAATGTCATTCAAATCGAAAGCGATCAAAGCACAGTCAAATTTGAAGTCAAACTTAGCAGCAATAATTCTAATTTAGTCAAAGAAATAGGAGTATTTAGTGTTGATGATGGCGCTGGTAATATTGAAGGACTTGCCCCAGGTGCAGATGGATATACTCAGGCAGCGTTGGCAAGAAGTAAGGTAGTTTTCTCTACTCTTGCTAAAATTCCTAACCAGTTTGATATCACGAATATTACTAAATCATTGGAATTTAATGCCAATGAAAAATTGAGATTTTATGTAGCGGAGAATGGAACAAATGATTCTGTAAAAGCTGGATTTACTCCTCTGAGTAATATCATTTTCCCTAGCTTATCAAGTCTTAATATTACAAAGTTAAGTGATGATAATTTTTCTGTTGCTTGGGAGGATTTAGTTGTCAATATTAACGCTACAGATAAACCCTTATCGCTGGGTACAAATTTACAAAGTAATTCACAGGGAGAAAACCTTGATTTACGGGATGTTACAGGTTTGGTGAATACTGAGTTTACAGTCTACCGAGAAGCAGAGTTTGATAACTACATCGGCTTCTATAAAGTGACTAATGAAAATGGTGGGATTGATATTAATGGTGATGGTACTGCCGATATCTTACCCGGACAAGCAGGTTATACTCAAGCTGCGGTTAATCAACATTTAAGCAATTTTGGTTTGAGTGTTGGTAATGGTCAAACAGCGACTTTTAGAGGTACTTTAGAAGGTGGTGCTATTTATGTACCATTTTTGATTGCCAATGGTAGACCCGATGCTGTTCTTGATAGTAATCCGAACAATAACCCACAAGTTTATTTTACATATTTAGGTGCTAATTCTGATCGTGTAGATCACGTTAGACTTTTGGGAGATAACACCTTCGGTTTTGAAGATATCAACGGTGGTGGAGATTTGGATTACAACGATATTATTGTTGAGGTTAAATTGTCAGCAATAGTTTAGAAATCGCTGATAGAGGCGTTATCTAAAACCCTTTGTAGGGACAATTGATCAATTGTCCCTACCCCTTTTTTAGAAATGTCTAATTAGTTACAGCAGATTCCAGATCCATAAGGTACAGAATCAAAATTAAAACCTATACACATTCGCCAGTTTCACTCCTGTAGAGACGTTCCACCGGAACGTCTCTACTGACTCCTGAATTCTGCTGTAATTAAATTTTTACAGGGTCTTGTGATGTCTGCAAAATTTTCTTGAGCGAATTTTCTTTAACTATCATGGCCGCGTGATTAATATCTAACCATATTCTTTCTCTTTGGTTTGCTTCTGGCCAGTCTTCTAAAACTGTTTCCACTGGCATCCAAAATAAATGAACTCGATAAGTATTACCGCGTTTACTATATTTATAATCAGCTATTTTTTCATTATTTACTCGGCCAACAACCCCTGCTTCTTCCCAAGCTTCTTTTGCTGCTGAATCAGGTGGAGTCATTCCTTTGCAAACTCCTCCTTTGGGAATTACCCAGCTTTGACGTTTACGAGTGGTAATCAACAAAACTTCTAATTTTCCATCTCTAAGACGATATGGAATCACTCCTGACTGTTGACAGACTTTATTGGTTTTTCTGCTCATGGGAATATATTTCTAACACAGTGACATCTATACCTCTTTACATAATTCTAATCAGAAGACAAGGATAGATCCTTAAATGTTGCATCCGAAAAAAGAAAACTTTCGTTGAGTGAATATACTTAGAGAAAACGGTGAAATGTGAAAACTATTGTAACTCACAGATTTTGATCACAATCTTTAGGTAATTGCGCCACAAACTGCGGTCAACTGGAAGTGAAGTAATTGTTAGATTTGATGCCAGTATTTTAGTCAGGCGACTTGCATCGTTATCTGATTATAGCTTGGGGAAGCTCAGGAAGTCTTTTAATCTCTTGATTGTCAATTCTGAGAAAGGCATAGTTTAACATAGTAATATTACTGGAATTTAAAGCGTCTACTGCAAATTATTTTCCCGGATACTTAAATACCTTGTTTTTTCTTTGTTTGTGTATTATATATTAACAAAATCATCAATTTCAAACCCTAATGAAGTACTAAAACTTACTGCATTTATCATTCTTGTATTTGTATTTATGGAAATGACAAGAGATAAATATGTAAAAACTGTATGTCATTAACGCGTTTTAACCTTAAAGAAATTTTCATTAAATATATTAATGAATACTTCTAAAAAAATTGACGTCGAAGATTATCTCCAACCAGACCCTGAAATTCATAATCAAAAATACTTTATCATGTCTTATATTTTACCTAAAGAAGGTAAAAACGAGCTTACAACACCACTTGTTAAAGTAAGAGGTGCGTTTAAAACAATGGAAGAGGCTGAAAAACGTATTGAAAAACTAAAGAGAACAGACACATTCTTTAATATGTATATCTGTAATGTAGGACAATGGGGTTCTTTAGTTGATGAAGAAGAACTGCTTCAATCAGACGACGTTGAAAAGGTAGTTTATAAAGAAAATCAATTGAATGAAATTTTCCAAAAATACAAAGAAAACAAAGAAAAAGCTGAAGAGGAACACGCTGAAAGACTTCGAATTATGAAGGAAAAAGCAGCTGAAGAAGGTAAACCTGAATATCAAAAGTATTTAACTATTATTGAAGATGTTTCCAAAGAAGAAGAATGCCTTGTCCCACAATTAACACCAGCAGATGCTATAGCTCTATTTAAAATGAAGCTTGAAACACCCAATGACTACATTGCCTTATACCAAGATACAAGAACTTCTTCTTCAAAGTTGTACGCTTTTTTTAAAGAAAATACACCGGAAGAAACTGCATCCAAGTTTAGAGAAGAACTTAGAAAAGTTTCTAAAAAAAGAACTTAATTTGGAAAAGATCCAGGTAAAATAAGGCTACCTTTTCTTTTTTCTTTAGTTTCTTTTTCAGCTGCTCCCTTTTTTACCTGTTGGATAATAAAAGTAGATCCTTCAGAGTGCTTTTGACTTAATATTTTACCACTATTTTTAATATTTTTTTTAACCTTTTCTATATTTTGAAAAACATTAGCAATGTCGGTAAGTTGTGTATTAACTTTTTTGGCCTTTTTATAAGTTTTTATAGCTATTATGCCTCCTGCTGTAGCTAC
>RDYJ01000101.1 GCA_004293145.1 Nostocales cyanobacterium
TAAAACTCATCTAATTTAAATATTAGGGCGGGCAGGGATGCCCACCCCACAAGAGTTAGACTTATTTAAGTTATACAGTTTAAATGCGGAACAGCTTAATAACTAATGACTAATGACTAAAATCAGCTTTTCGAGATAAAAATCAGTTGAGTCTGAAACTATAATTACAGATTTTAGTAAAGTTTGAATGAATTATATAGAAATAAGTGAAATCGCTTAACCCCTCCTTCACATACTCACTTAAGGCTAGAAATTGATAATTGGTAATGGGGTTATCAACCTCCCCAAGCCCTATTACCCAGATAATTAGTTTATCTTTTGTGAAAAAATTGCATTTTTTCTTGATGTAATTTTTACATTTCTTTACTAGATTCAGCAAAATCTCAAGTCAAGCTGCAAGATGTGAGTAGAAATGTATAAATCAAAGATATGGCTTTATTTTCTGAGTTTTAATTACTTGATTGGAGCATCCAAATGGAGTAATCAACAGCTTTCGACAGGATCATTAACAAGAGGTTTCCGTAATTTTGGGATAAATGAGCAGGATTTTTAGATATTACAAAACAATTCTTGAGGTGAGAAATTTGCTAAGATTAAGTTGTTGTTTGAAAAAATAGTTGTCATGTTATATAATTGCGGGGTTTTCCAGGATTAACTAAGCAAGAAAACCGTTTAATAATTTGTTTTTTATTTTGATATGAATCTAGTGAATAAAACTTCAAAAACCTTTGCTCTGACCACACCTCTATACTATGTAAACGATGTCCCTCACATTGGCAGTGCTTACACCACAATGGCTGCGGATGTAGTAGCCAGATTTCAACGCTTGTTAGGAAATCAAGTTCTACTGATTACGGGGACAGACGAACATGGGCAAAAAATTCAGCGGTCAGCAGCAAGTTTAGAAAAACCACCACAAGAGTTTTGTGATCAAATTGTACCCAGTTTTATCCAGTTGTGGCAGGTTCTGAATATTCAATATGATCGTTTTAGTCGCACTACCGCTTTAAACCATCATGCAATTGTCAAAGAATTCTTCCAGCGAGTTTGGGAAAATGGCGACATTTACCAAGGACAACAAAAAGGCTGGTATTGTGTATCCTGTGAAGAATTTAAAGAAGAACGGGAACTGCTAGACGGTAAACGCTGCCCCATACATACTACCAAAGAAGTAGAGTGGCGAGACGAGCAGAACTACTTTTTCCGTTTATCCAAGTATCAAAGTCAGCTAGAGGAATTTTACCAGTCTAGACCGGATTTTATCCAGCCCGCAAGTCGGCGGAATGAAGTCCTCAACTTTGTCGCTCAAGGTTTACAAGACTTTTCAATTTCCCGGGTAAATCTCGATTGGGGTTTTCCTGTACCTGTAGATCCCAAACATACCCTTTATGTGTGGTTTGATGCTCTATTAGGTTATGTAACCGCATTGTTAGAACCAGATGCAGAACCGACTTTAGCCAACGCTTTAGAAAAATGGTGGCCGATTAATCTGCACCTAATTGGTAAAGATATATTGCGTTTCCATGCAGTTTACTGGCCAGCAATGCTGATGTCGGCTGGTTTACCTTTACCAGAAAGAGTTTTTGGGCATGGATTTTTGACTAAAGATGGTCAAAAAATGGGGAAAACTCTGGGTAATACCCTTGATCCTATCTCATTAGTCCAACGTTATGGTAGTGATGCCGTTCGTTATTACTTCCTTAAGGAAATCGAATTTGGTAAGGATGGAGATTTTAATGAAATTAGGTTCATTAATGTTCTCAATGCAGATTTGGCCAATGATTTAGGTAATTTGTTAAATCGCACTTTGAACATGGTGAAGAAATACTGCGCTGGTAATCTGCCATCAATTGCTCCAGAGATGATTCCGGCTGAGAATCCTTTAAAAGCGATTGGTTTAGGTCTGGGGGAACAGGTGAAACAAGCATACACAGCTTTAGCTTTCAATGAAGCCTGTCTAGCATCCTTGTCGTTGGTTCAAGCCAGCAACAAGTTTATTGATGAACAAGCTCCTTGGTCATTATATAAACAAGGAAAGCAGGAAGAAGTAGAAGCGGTACTGTATACAGTTCTCGAATCTGTGAGACTGACAGCTTATCTCCTCTCTCCGATTATTCCCAATATCAGCAGTGATATTTATCAACAACTGGGCTGGGAAATCAATTTTAATCAGCAAATCAACAGTTCAAGTGTTGCACCTTTTACCACCCATGCAACATGGGGCGTACTATCAGATCAACAACAGTTGGGTACACCTCAACCAATTTTTAAACGGATAGAACTACCAAAAAACGATTAGCACTTTTCATTTTTGACTGATTTTAAAGACTGAATCGGGGCTAAAAACTTAAGCCCCGGCAAATTATCATAAGCAACTTCTAACAAGAGCGTAAAAGTTAATGATTCCTATCGGCAATAACATGGATAACAACCGAGGTATGACAATGATGTTGAATAATTTGGAAAATGACTCTATTTTTACGCCGGAACAGGTCTTAGAAAATCGGGGTCGTGTGGCTATATTTATTGATGGCTCCAATTTATTTTATGCGGCTTTACAATTAGGAATCGAAATTGATTACACTAAGCTGTTATGTCGTTTAACGGGAGGTTCTAGACTATTGCGGGCTTTTTTCTACACTGGTGTAGACCGAACAAACGAGAAACAGCAAGGGTTTTTGTTGTGGATGCGTCGCAATGGTTATCGAGTCATAGCTAAGGATTTGGTACAACTGCCCGATGGCTCAAAAAAAGCTAACCTAGATGTGGAAATAGCTGTTGATATGATGGCGCTAGTTGATTCCTATGATACCGCAGTTTTAGTTAGTGGTGACGGCGATTTGGCTTATGCTGTAAATTCAGTCAGTTATCGGGGTGTTAGAGTTGAAGTGGTGAGCTTGCGGTCTATGACCAGTGATAGTTTAATTAATGTGAGCGATCGCTATATTGATTTAGAAGCCATCAAAGAAGATATTCAAAAAACACCCCGTCAAAGCTATCCCTATCGACCATTATCTAGTATGGGATTTTTGGATGATCATAGAGATAGTGAAGGACATTTAGAAATTCCAGAATAATGCAAAATCAACCAGGCGGGAAGAATGGGAGAGAATGTTCAAAACTTCAGAGGGGAAGTAAATCTAGCTCCCCCCGCTTCTATGCTGACGCTATTTTACAAATGCCACTAAATTTGTATCATCTGCCTTTGATTTTATTGTTGTTAATTGGATTATTTTCCTGCGGTAATCCATCTTCTCCTAACACAGCAAATACAGGGGAATCATCTAAACCAGATACGACTAGTAAGTTAACTTTTTTTGGTGTAGCTTTAGAACAATTTGATGAACAAGGCAAACCAATTTGGAAAGTGAGAGCTAAACAAGCCAAGTATACCAAAGAAAAGGAAATTGGTGAAGCACAAAATCCAGATGGTGAACTATATCAAGATGGCAAAGTAGTTTACACAATTAAAGCTGAAACAGCCGATATTCAGCAGGATGGGAAACAGCTATTTCTCAAAGGTAAGATTATTGCTACCGATTCCCGCAATGGTACTATTTTAAAAGGTAATGAATTAGAATGGCGACCTCAAGAAGATTTATTAATTGTTCGCAATCAATTAAATGGCAATCATAAACAACTAAAAGCAACGGCAAAGGAAGCCAGAGTAAAAACCCGTGAACAACTGGTAGAATTTTCTGGTAAAGTAGTTGCAACATCTGCTGATCCTCAATTGCAAATGCGAACTGATCATTTAATTTGGCAAATTAAAGAAGAAAAATTAATTAGTGATCGCCCTATTGAAATTGACCGTTATCAAGATAAAAAAATTACTGATCGTGGTCAAGCAAATGCAGCAGAAGTTAATTTAAAAACCAAAATTGCTACTCTTCAACCCAAAGCAAAGTTAGAGTTACTAGACCCATATATCCAGATAAATAGTAACTCTATAAGTTGGAATGTTCAGCAAGAAGTTGTCAAAGCAAATGCCCCTGTACGTGTTTTTCACCAGGCTGAAAATGTGACTGTCACTGGTAATAAAGCAGAAATGAAAATACCAGAAAAAACCGTTTATTTAACAGGCAATATCCATGCAGTAGGACAACGCAAACAATCTTTAAAATCCAATCAACTGACTTGGTATTTAGAGCAAAAATTAATAGCAGCAAAAGGTAATGTAATTTATCGTCAAGTTGAACCACCATTAAATTTTCAGGGTGCAACCGCAGTCGGTAATCTGGAAACAGAAAATATTGTTGTTAAAGGTGGTGGTTCGGGTAATAGAGTGGTGACGGAAATTATTCCCCAGGATGTTGGTCAGTAGGAATATAGGGACTGGGGAGGATAATAACCCAATTACCAATGACTAACTTCTATACAAAATTTGATTGCGACTGGGTATGCCTAATTGTGGTAAATAATTTTTGGGAGAGTGGGGAGTCAGGGCTGTAGGAACACCAGCAGAAACTTGCAATTGTTTGACCAGATGTTGCAAAAGTTTATCTTGTTCAGCCCGAAAACTCGACACATTGTTACCGCGATTGATAATAGCAAACCAAACTAAACCGCGATCGCGTGTGGGTAAAACTCCTGCTAAAGCACTGACATCACTGAGAGTTCCAGTTTTCATGATCGTTGCAACTGGCATCTTTCTAGAGTGCATCGTGCCGCGATTATCTAAACCAGACATAGGGAATAAGTCAGCTAAACTCAAATTATGGGTAGATGCTTCCCGTTGTAGAGCCATAAACATAGCACAAACGGCTCTGGAGGAAATCCGATTTTCTCGTCCCAGTCCAGAACCATTAATTAACTGAATTTCTGCCTGTGGCACATTAGCAAGGTTAGATGCGGTTGTTTTAACTACATTTGCTCCTCCCACCGATTCCGCTAACATTTCCGCTATGTCATTATTGCTATAAACATTCATCTCCTTAATTAATTGTTTTAAAGGCAAGGAAAGATGACGGATCAGTATAGTTTGTTTCGGGTTGGGCTGTGCTGCGACTTTAACTGTACCAGCAATGACAACTTGCGGCTTAGGTGTTCCCTTGGGCATGATTGAGTATTGGTAAGTCACAGCCCGATTCCATGTTTTGTGATTGATGGCTTGTTTGAGGAGTTGACCTGCTAAAAGGGGCTGACGTTGGAAATTCATGGCGAAATTGCCAGTAATCACCAAATTTCCTTTTATCTGCTTGATACCAATTTTGTGGAGAGCATTACCGATAGAGATTGCCTCCTCCCCCACAAACATGGGATCACCACTACCAGTAATCACCAAATCACCCTGTACTACCCCATTAACTATCGGACCGGTAGCACTAACCAACGTCTCAAATTGATGGTTTGGACCCAAAATTTTAAAAGCCGCTAATGAAGTTGCCACCTTGGTTAAAGATGCAGCAGGTAGAGGTATTGTCCCTTGATGATTAGCCATCAACATCGGACCTGACTGTAACCAAATGCCCTGATGCTTGATCAGATTTTCCGTCACCAGCTTAGAAGTCATCAACTCCTTGAGATATTCTTGTACTGTCATAGCTCCTGCTGGGTTTGGATCAGGGGCAATGACAAAGCCAGGACTACTTTGCCAAGCCAATGCATCTAGAGCATTTAAAGGCTTAATTTTTACTCCAGCCATATCGAGCCAAAGTGAAACCAAACCTGAACCTAATAATTCCAGCATATTGAATTCCTCTATCTTTGTTCAGATATCTAATAATCGCTTACCCTATCGGCGCACTGTATCTTTCGATTTCACTTCTTACTATCTGGAAAGTTTGCCACCAGGAAAACTCAATCATCAGCAGTCAGTTATCAGTTATTACTGTTCCCAATCACCAGTCCCCAAGTTACTTTCGTTCTGGATGGGCTGTTTCCTCTGGGGTAGGAATACCTAACTGGTTAATGGCTGCAATCATCTGATATAAACGCCCCAAATCTCGTTGATTGAAGTATAAAACTAGACGGGGTAAATCAGAAGTTTCATCTTGACCTTCTTGAGGTAATACCTGACTTTTTTGAATTTTGCCTTGGACAAGAATATCATCAAAGTTAGTATTCAATTCTTCCATCAGAGCATCTGATAACTCGTGTCTAAGACGAATCACCAATTGATCACCGACATAGCGGCTAGAGTGATAAACTTGGTAAAAACGGGTAATGGCGTTGCAAGCAACTTCCAGATTATCTGTCACCGTGTACAGACTGGGATCTTCGGGATTAACAAGACCTTTGTTCACCAACTGCTGGTTAATATACTGACTCCAAGAGTGCCAGTAATCACCACCAGGATGATCAATTAGAACTAGAGGAACAGGACCAAATTTACCTGTTTGGCTTAATGTCATGCATTCAAAAGCTTCATCTTGAGTGCCAAAGCCACCGGGAAACAGAGCCACAGCATCACTTTCTTTGAGCAGAAACAGCTTACGGGTAAAGAAATATTTAAAGTGAATCAGCTTAGGATCACCATCAATAACAGGGTTTGCCTGTTGCTCAAAAGGCAACTGAATATTTAAGCCAAAAGAATTTTCTCGTCCTGCACCTTCTTGACCCGCTTGCATAATACCACCACCACCGCCTGTCATCACCATGAATCCCAGCTGAGAAACGGCGCGGGAAAATTGAACAGCCATTTGGTAATCAGGGGTTTCTGGTGCTAAACGAGCAGAACCAAAGATAGTAACTTTGCGGACGTGCCGATAGCCATAAAATAGTTGGAAGCCTCGTTCCATATCTGCTAGAGCAGCAGATAGTATCTTCCAATCAAGACGCTCAATTTCACTATCAGCTAAACGAACTATGGTAGCAAGTGCTTGCTGGATAAATTGCCGATGTTTTAAGGTCGGTAACCGATCTATTAATTCAGCCATATCGGCTTGGAGAGATTCTAGTATTTCAAACGACTCTTTAGAGGTCATGAGAACTGCCACAATAATGGCATTATATTTTATGTGAACTACCTGCACTCCCGCAAGCGGACATTTTTTTTGCCTAAAGGCGTTTGTATAGTTGAGCGGCTAAATTATTGTTGAAAAAGTTTTCTAGAGACGCAAACTTTGCGCCTCTAAAACCACTTAACAAATATTCATCTACAGCTAGACAAATTAATAAAATTTGTCACCGGTTTAGGGATTAGAGGGTGAAACATACTTTTCTAAAGTGTTAGATAAGGTAGATTTAGGCACAGCACCGACAACCATGTCTACTTTTTGCCCATCTTTAAAAATCATTAATGTGGGAATGCTGCGGATACCATACTGACTAGCAATTTGAGGATTTTCATCAGTGTTGACTTTGACAACCTTGAGTTGACCTTCATACTGAACGGCAATTTCTTCGACAACAGGAGCTACCATACGGCAAGGACCGCACCAGGGAGCCCAAAAATCAACCAAGACAGGGACATCGCTGTCGAGGACTTCCTGCTTAAAACTAGAATCTGTAACACTTGCGGCTGCTGACATTCCTAAAAACCTTTGCCTATTATATTTATGAGTTTAGTGAAAATTCTACCATAGCAAAAACATCAGCTTAGAAGTTAAGGATGTACATTTGCAAAGAAGCTATAGAATTTATACATAATCAATCATAAGGAACCGCCCGAACAGTAGTCCGGGCGGAGTGTGGTGTGAGGAGTGAACGGAAACATGCGTCTCCGCTATCTCTATTGTAGGCGACATCTGTGATTTTTCCAGTGTTTGTTTAGAGTCCTGGAAAATTTTTTGTTTAGGAATCAGGAGTCAGTAGAGACGTTCCGCCGGAACGTCTGTACAGGAGTCAGGACTCAGGACTCAGGAAGTAATATATTATTCTCCCCATCTCCCCAGTCCCCAATCACCAGTAACCAGTACCTTTATTTACCCATACCCAATTGTTGGGCTTTTTGGTAAACTTTGCCTTCGGTTAAGAGGGAAGGAGCAATAACCACTTCAACTTGCTGCATTTCTTTGAGGTTTTTGGCTCCTAAAGTCCCCATACTTGTTTTTAAGGCTCCGAGAAGATTATGAGTACCATCATCTAGTCCGGCTGGACCTGTGAGTATTTGTTCTAGAGTACCTGTAGTACCAACACGAATGCGAGTACCACGGGGCAGCACAGGGCTAGGAGTTGCCATACCCCAATGATAACCCCTTCCTGGGGCTTCTGCGGCTCTAGCAAAGGGAGAACCAATCATGACCCCATCAGCACCACAGGCGATACATTTACAGATGTCGCCACCGGTGATTAAACCACCATCAGCAATGATAGGAATATATTTACCGGTTGCCCGATAATAATCATCTCGTGCTGCGGTACAGTCGGCGATCGCTGTTGCTTGGGGTACGCCTACACCTAATACACCACGAGATGTACAAGCAGCACCAGGTCCTATTCCCACTAATACTGCTGCTGCACCTGCTTTCATTAACTCCAAGGTGACTTCATAAGTAACGCAATTGCCTAATGCCACAGGTATGGGCATGGAACGGCAAAATTCTGCTAAATCAAGTGGAGTGATAGACTCTGGTGCGAGGTGGTCTGTAGAGACTACTGTGGCTTGGATAAAAAATAAATCTGCTCCAGCTTTGGCTACTACTTGACCATATTTGCTTGCACCTACTGGTGTCGCACTCACGGCCGCAATACCACCTTGTTGTTTAATTTCCTGAATACGTTTTTCAATTAGTTCGGGCTTGATTGGTTCGGCATAGAGTTCTTGCATCAGGGAAACAAATTCATCTTTGCCCACTGAGGCAATCCGATCTAAAATCGGGTTTGGGTCAGCATAGCGAGTTTGGATACCCTCTAAGTTGAGAACTCCTAAAGCTCCTAACTTGGACAAATGTACAGCCATTCCCACATCGACTACACCATCCATTGCGCTGGCAATAATGGGGATTTCTCGCTCAATATTACCAATTCGCCACTTTGTATCCGCTAAACTCGGATCGAGTGTTCTGTTACCGGGGACTAGAGCAATTTCGTCAATTCCGTAAGCCCTGCGAGCTGTTTTTCCCCGCCCAAGTTGAATTTCCACGCTTTCACTTTTCTCAAATCTGTTTAAGCTAGGGTATCAAATTGTGGGGATATTGGGCGGGATTTTTTTCAATTATGTTTAGACCTATTTAGCGTCTTGTGCCTTGGATTTTGTCAAAAATAGCACCATCATCAAAAAACTTCTTCTGCACACCATCCCAACCTCCTAGACTACCCACTGTATAAAGTTGGGCAATTTTGGGAAATTTACTCTGTACTTCTTTGGCTACTGTTGGGTTCACTGGTCGAAAACCGACTTTGGCGAATTCCCGCTGTGCTTCTGGTGTAAATAAAAACTTAACGAATGCTTCTGATACTGCACGAGTACCACGTTTATCTACATTTTTATCAACTACCGCCACAGGTCCTTCAATAGAAATATTCGTGGAAGGCACTACGTAAGTAGTATCTGTTTTACCCTGTTGTGCTGCTAAAATTACTTCGTTTTCGTAGTTAAGTAGCACATCTCCTTGGTTTTTCTTATAAAAAGCATCACTAGATTCTCTAGCATCTTTGGGTAATACCACTACATTTCTAAATACTTGTTGGACAAAATTCAAGGCTTGGTTTTCATTACCACCATTTTTAGCAACGGCTCCCCACAAAGCTAAAAAATTCCACCTTGCACCACCAGAGGTCTTGGGGTTGGCTGTGACTATTTTTATTCCCGGTTTAATTAAATCATTCCAGGTTTTGATGCCTTTAGGATTACCTGGGCGAGTTTCTAAAGCGACAACGGAACGGGTAATGATGGAGTTATTAGGCGCTTCTTTTTCCCAACCACGGTTAATTAAACCTGCTTGTTCGATTTTTTTGGTATCTAAAGCCAGGGCTAAGGCTACCACATCTGCTTGTAAGCCATCAATCACAGCACGGGTTTGAGAACCTGAACCACCATAACTTTCCCGAATAATCACATCCTGACCTTTTTCTCGTTTCCATTTGGCTACAAACTGAGGAATGATTTTACTGTAAGCAGCTTTAGTTACTGCGTAAGATACCAAGGTGATTTCTAGTTTCTTGGTGTTTTGACTAATTAGTTGTTTATGTTGGGCTGTAGTTCCTGCAAATACAGGAAATACCGTATTTGCACTGACACTGATGGCTAACAGTAGGGTTGATGCTGTTTTTACAGGCAGGAGTTTCGCTGATTTTTCGGATTTGTATGTCATAAAAGGTGTTCCTGTGGTGTTCAAATAATCTACGGTAATCTGATAGACTAACTGTAATTTAATTATAAAAACAGAGCGTATCAGATGCTATTGAGAAAATCAAGATATAAAATACAAAATATCTATCGAGAAATGTGTGTATTTATTTTTATGATGATTAATGTGTACTTGATAACATAAAATTATAACTTTATCCGAAGTTGGGAGTTATTTTGATGTGATCATGAGGTGATCAAAAATATATTTCCCTCAAATCTGCTACAATCCCCATATTCCCTATCGTGAAAGTGAAGTTTATCCACAATTCAGATTTCCAGGAGAACAGAGCATGAGTTGGTGGCAGCGTCCAAGGTTGCGTATAAAATCGGTAAAGAGCTTTCTATCCCTGTTTTTAGCAGGAGCATTTTTGAGTGTGGCACTTGCCGCTTGTAGTAGTGGAAATGAGAGTAATACTCAAAATCCAACTTCTACAGATGCTAAAAAGAAAGATGCAGAAATTACCCTAGTCTCTTTTGCTGTGACGAAAACAGCGCACGAAGCAATCATTCCCAAGTTTGTGGAAAAATGGCAGAAAGAACATGGGCAAAAGGTAACATTTAAACAAAGCTACGGCGGTTCAGGTTCGCAGACACGCGCCGTTATTGATGGTTTAGAAGCTGATATTGTTCATTTAGCATTGGCTTTAGATACCCAAAAAATTGAAAAAGCGGGTTTAATTCAGCCAGGATGGGAAAAGGAAGCTCCTAATAATGCTGTTGCTTCTAAGTCTGTAGCTGCATTGGTGACTCGTGAAGGTAATCCTAAAGGCATCAAAACCTGGGCAGATTTAGCTAAAGATGGTGTAAAAGTAATTACTGCCGATCCGAAAACATCTGGGGTGGCGCGTTGGAATTTCTTGGCTTTGTGGAACTCTGCAATTAAAACTGGTGGCGATGAGGCTAAAGCGACAGAGTTTGTGACCAAGGTTTATAATAATGTTCCTATTTTAACGAGGGATGCACGTGAAGCTACAGACGCATTTTTTAAACAGGGTCAGGGTGATGCTTTGATTAATTATGAAAATGAAATTGTTTTGGCACAAGAAAAGGGAGTGAAGGTAAATTATGTGATTCCTGATGTGAATATTTCTATTGATAACCCTGTTGCGGTTGTGGATAAGAATGTTGATAAACATGGAAATAGGGAAGTAGTGGAGGCTTTTGTTAAGTTCCTATTTACTCCTGAAGCACAGCAAGAATTTGCGAAAGTGGGTTTTCGTCCTATGGATGAAACCGTAGCAAAAAGTAAGGAATTTGCTGATAAATATCCCCCTGTCAAAACTTTGGGTACGGTTCAAGATTTAGGTGGTTGGGATACTGTGCAGAAAAAGTTTTTTGATGATGGAGCATTATTTGATAAAATTCAAGCAAAAAAGAGGTAATTGGTAATTGGTAATTGTTGAAAATTTTGAAGTTTGAATTATGGCTGTATCTACAAGTTTGGAAACTGAGAAAAAACCTTCTGTGGTCAAGGTGTTTTTAGACAATGTAATTCGTTTACCTTGGACTTGGCGAATTACAATTTTATACCTAACTTTTATGTTGTTTGTCCCCATTGTAGCAATGTTCCTGAAAGCAAGTACAGAACCACCTGCGAAGTTTTGGGCAATTGCTACCAGTGAAATGGCATTGGCAACATATAATGTTACTTTTCTAACTTCCCTGTTCGCTGCTGCTGTCAATGGTATATTTGGTACTTTGATTGCTTGGGTGTTGGTGCGGTACGATTTCCCCTTAAAACGGATCATCGATGCCACAGTAGATTTACCTTTTGCCCTGCCTACTTCGGTAGCGGGTTTAACGTTGGCAACTGTGTATAGTGATAATGGTTGGATTGGTTCTTTACTTGCACCTTTAGGGATTAAAGTATCTTTTACCCGCTTGGGTGTGGGTGTGGCGATGATATTTATATCTTTGCCATTTGTGGTGCGGACTGTACAACCTGTGCTGCAAGAGATGGAAAAGGAAATTGAAGAAGCGGCTTGGAGTTTGGGGGCTTCTCAGTGGGAAACATTTGTAAAGGTGATTTTACCACCCTTATTTCCGACGATTTTAACTGGTGTGGCTTTGGGTTTTTCCCGTGCGGTGGGTGAGTATGGTTCAACGGTCATTATTGCTTCTAATACGCCTTTTCAAGATTTAATTGCACCTGTGTTAATTTTCCAACGTTTGGAACAATATGATTATGCTGGTGCAACGGTGATAGGAGTTGTTTTACTGGCAATTTCTCTGGTTTTACTAATAGCAATTAATTTATTACAAGCTTGGGCAAGAAGATATGACAATAGATAAACCAAAGCACCAATCACAACATCAAAAAAAGCAAAGTTGGGTTCCGGGGGTTTTAATTGGTGTAGCCGTTGGTTATTTATTTCTGGTGCAGTATATTCCGGCTATTAATGTATTTTACCAAGCTTTTAAAAAGGGGTTTGGTCCGTTTTTTGAGAATTTGAGTAGAGTGGACTTCCTCCATGCAGCTTGGTTAACATTATTATTAGCTGTGATTTCCTTACCTTTAAATACTGTTTTTGGTTTGTGTGCAGCTTGGGCGATCGCTCGCCATAAATTCCCCGGTCGTGCTATAGTTTTGAGTATCATAGACCTGCCTTTTTCTATCTCTCCAGTTGTTGCAGGTTTGATGATTGTTCTACTCTATGGTAGACAAGGTTGGTTTGGTCCTTGGCTGCAAAGTCATGATATGCAAATAATTTTTGCTTTTCCGGGAATGGTTTTAGCTACTTCTTTTGTCAGTATGCCTTTTGTTGCTAGGGAAGTTATTCCGGTTTTGGAAGAATTTGGGAAAGACCAAGAAGAAGCAGCGAAAACTTTGGGTGCAAATGAGTGGCAAACTTTTTGGCGTGTGACTTTACCTAGTATTCGTTGGGGTTTACTCTATGGTTTAATTTTAACAAATGCTAGGGCAATGGGTGAATTTGGGGCGGTTTCTGTAGTGTCTGGTAATATTGCTAGTAAGACCCAAAGTTTACCTTTGTTTGTAGAAGATGCCTATAAACAATATGAAACGGAAGCGGCTTTTTCTGCGGCGGTATTGTTAGCATTTTTGGCAGTTATTACTTTGGTGTTGAAGGAGATTTTAGAACGTAAAACCCGTATTAAGGATGTGGAATAATTCATAATTCATAATTCATAATTAAAGAATTGGAATTATGAATATCGGTTCAAGATTGTAAATTGCTTGGCAGGTATTTTTATGAGTGGTGAAAATATCCTAACAAATCAGCGAATTCGAGTGAGAATTACTAAAGATTATCATCAAGAACCTGTAATTTCTCGGCTTGTTTCTGAGTACGGTTTAACTGTGAATATCAAAGCAGCATTTTTAGGTCAAGATGCTATCAGCGATGGTTGGTTTGATTTAGATTTACAGGGAAATGAAACGCAAATTGCAAATGGGTTACATTATCTGCAAGAGTTGAAGTTGGAAGTTTGGGATGAGAATAGAATAGGTAATTGGTAATATTCAAGATCCCCCCAACCCCCCTTAGAAAGGGGGGCTAAATTTTTTAAGGTTTAACCAAGACAAGCTGCTAAGTCCTGTTCTGGTGTGGTGATGAGTTGGAGATGATAGGTTTCTGATAGTAGTTTGACAACGTTTGCTGATAGGAAAGCGGGAAGTGTGGGACCAATGCGAATGTTTTGGATACCTAAATGAAGTAATGTGAGAAGAACTGCGATCGCTTTTTGTTCATACCATGATAATACCATTGATAATGGTAATTCATTCACACCTACTTCAAAGGCATTTGCTAAAGCTACCGCAATTTGAATTGCAGAATAAGCATCGTTACATTGTCCCACGTCTAATAAGCGAGGAATTCCTCCAATATCACCCATGTTTTTATCAAAGAAGCGGAATTTTCCACAGCCTAAAGTTAAGACGACACAATCATTAGGCATCTGTTCTACTAAGTCACTGTAGTAGTTTCTTCCTGGTTTTGCACCATCACAACCACCAATTAGGAAAAAGTGCCGAATATCTCCTGATTTTACAGCATTAATGACTGTATCTGCAACACTCAAAACTGCATTTCTGGCAAAACCTGTACTTACTGTTCCTTTATTTTCTTCATCGGTAAAACCTGGTAATTCTAAAGCTTTGTTGATAATAGGTGAAACATCGGAAATGCTAACGTGCTGTAAACCAGGATAACCTACAGGACCTAATGTAAATACTTTATTTTTGTAAGATTCATGGGGAGGTACAAGACAATTTGTGGTCATGACAATTGCACCAGGAAATTTTTCAAACTCATGGGTTTGATTTTGCCATGCTGTACCATAATGACCATACAAATGGGGATATTGCTGTTTTAATTTCGGATAACCATGCGCTGGTAATAATTCCCCGTGAGTGTAAACCTTGATATCTGTTCCTGCGGTTTTTTCTAAGATAGCTTTTAAAGCCAATAAATCATGTCCAGAAACAAGAATTGCTTTACCAGTTGTATGTCCTAAGATTAAAGATGTGGGTGTGGGATGTCCAAAGGTTTCTGTATTTCCTGCGTCTAAAAGCTGCATGGCTTTGAGGTTCATTTCCCCAACTTTTAAGGCTAAATTTAACCAATCTTGTAAAGTTTTATTTTGGTCATCTAAACTAGCTAAAGCTTCATGGCAGAATCTATATAAACCTTCATCGTGCTGATTTAATTCTAAGGCATGGAAAGCGTAAGCAGCTAAACCTTTTAAACCATATAATACTGTAAGTTTTAGGGAGAAAATATCAACGTTATTTGCAGATTGACTGATAAATTCAAATTCTAAATCTTGACCTTGTTGAACTTGTGCTGTTAAACTACTGGCAGGTTGAAAAGTATTAATTGCTGATTCTACAACTTTATTACCCAATGCTTGAATTTTTAACTTGAGACTTTCGCGAAGTGCGATCGCACGATTCACAAAAGCCATAAAATCAGCAGTGGTAAAATTCACATTTGTTAATGTAGAAAAAAGCATCTCACAGGTAAACTCATCGGTATCACGAGTTATAATACCTAAAGATTTTGCTTGTAATGCTATCTGAGAAAGTCCACGTAAACAATGCACCAATAAATCTTGTAAAGCAGCAACTTCAGGACTTTTACCACACGCACCCCACTGATGACAGACATCTCCACGGGTTGTTTGTTCACACTGGTTACAGAACATAATTCGTTCCTCTCATCTCTATGCTTCCAGCTTATTCATTTCGGTTGAGGAAATCCTTGATTTAAGTCAAGAGTATTGGTAAAGTTTGGTTAAGGGTTTTCTAGTACACAGTCATTAACAGTTAGGGAGAATTTAGGAAAAAGGAAGAAGCTGAAAACGAGACTGAAGAAAAGAGGTAGTTATTATGGCACTGAATGAGACTTTAAAGAAACTGCTATAATCAAAGTATCAACATTGACAATTAAGTATAATGACTATCAAAGAATTACTCTTACAGGAAATTGATAATAGTCCCCAGGAACTACTAGAGGATGTTTTAAGTTTTTTGCGATCGCTCAAAACAACACCACAAGCATCCCTAGCTACATATCAGGAACTATTGGAAAGAATTGATTATTTAGAAGCAATACTAGGTATCCGTAAAGGATTAGATGAATTTAGGCAAGGGGAAGGAATACCAGCAGAAGAAGCTCTAGCAACTTTAAAAAATAAATTTAACATTCCTCCACGCCCATGAATTATGAAGTTATCATTCAACCTACTGCTTTTCAAGAAATAGAAACTGCTTATCGTTGGATGTGCGATAATACAAGTCCTGAAATAGCAAACAACTGGTATTATCAATTAGAAGATGCTATAGAATCACTAAAAAAATTTCCTAATCGTTGCAGTATAGCACCAGAAACCAAAGCAATAGGTTCTGAAGTTCGGCAACTCTGGATTGGAAAACAAAGAAAATATCGAGTTTTATTTGTAGTTGAAGAATATATTGTGGCTATTATTCATGTTCGTCATTCTAGCCAATCTTATATAGGTGAAGATTGGGAATAATTTTAAAAGTTTACCTAATTAAAAACTGACGTTATTATGTGTAACAATATAGCTGAATTTTCTGATCATTATGACTCTCACCGAAAAAGTTCTAGAAGTCAAAAACTTCCTCTATCAAACCCCCATCTTTGAAAACATCATTGACGAACAACTCCAAGCAGTCGCGAATATTGCTATTCTCCAAACCTACAAAAAAAGCGAAACTCTTTTTTGGGAAGGAGACGCAGCAACGGGATTTTTTATTGTTAAATCTGGTAAAATCAAAGTATTTAAAGTTGCAAATAACGGTAAAGAACAGATTTTACATATCTTTGAAACATCAGAATATTTTGCAGAAGTTCCCGCTTTTGATGGTGGAAACTTTCCCGCATCAGCAGCAGCAATAGAATTTTCGGAAGTTGTATTTATTCCCCGCACTTCATTTTTGATGGTTTTACAACAACATCCCACTTTAGCGATCGCAATGCTGGGAACTTTTGCACGACATCTCAGGCATTTAACCCACTTGGTTGACACTCTTTCCTTTCAGGAAGTCCCAGAAAGATTGACCAATTATCTATTAAAATTAAGTCAGAAAAACGGTAATATTAATGTTGTCGAATTAGACTTACCCAAAACACAATTAGCTGCTTTATTAGGTACAGTTCCCGAAACCCTTTCTCGTTCTTTTTACAAATTAAGTCAAGAGGGAAAAATTGAAGTGAACGGAACAAAAATTACATTATCTGATGAAATACTTACACCCAGGAGTAACTGAAGTCATAACATAAAACTCCCTTGGATTTTAAATACATCATACCACAAAAAATTAGTATGTCAATATCAATGGCTGAAAAAACCTATCTTCGTAAAATTATTGATAATGTTCTCAATAATCTTGAGAATAGAGACTGATTATTGAGAAAAAAAAGTAGTTGTACAATTTTGGGAACATAGAGATTTGAAAAACTTATGCGTAACAAACCACAAAGGTAAGAGGCTTGATCTCTCTGCGACTCTGCGCCTCTGCGTGAGCTTTAAAAATTCTGTAACCTGTACTGTTTCCATTTCTCCTGCTGTCTCGCTCTTTTATCCTCAGTCAAACTATCAAAACAGTGAGGACAGGAAATACCCTCTTGATACTGAGCAGAAGACTTATCTGCGTCGGAAATGGGATGACCGCAACAGAAGCATAACTCATAACTTCCTTCCTCCAAACCGTGACGCACCGCAACCCGTTCATCAAACACAAAACATTCACCTTCCCACAAACTTTCTTCTTTGGGGACTTCCTCCAAATACTTGAGAATACCGCCTTTGAGATGATAAACTTCCTCAAAGCCTTGTGACATCATATAAGATGAGGCTTTTTCGCAACGGATACCACCAGTACAAAATAAAGCAACTTTTTTGTGTTTATTCGGGTCTAAGTTTTTACTGATGTATTCAGGAAATTCTCGGAAAATTTGCGTTTGCGGATTTTCTGCTCTTTTGAAAGTACCAATACTGACTTCATAATCATTGCGGGTATCAATTACCGTCACTTCCGGGTCAGAAATCAAATCATTCCATTCTTGTGGACTGACATAAGTTCCCACCTGTTCATTGGGGTCAACTTCCGGTATTCCCAAAGTGACAATTTCTTGTTTTAACCGCACCTTCATCTTTTCAAAAGGCGGTGTTTCTGTGTAAGATTCTTTATGATCTAAGTCTGCTAACCGCGCATCACTACGGAGAAACTGCAAAACCGCATCTACAGCTTGACGTGAACCCGCAATAGTCCCGTTAACGCCTTCTTGCGCTAGTAAAATTGTTCCCTTGATACCTTGTTCTTCACAAAAAGACAACAACGGTGCTTGCAGTTCGATATAATCCGGTAAACTGACAAATTTATACAGCGCAGCTACAACTAAAATATTTTCTTGGTTCATTTTGTTTACAAAAAACGAATAATACCTCTCACGTATCATTTAAGATTGCTATAGGACATCTATTTAATTATGTGCTTGATGACTTTGTTGCCAAAGTTGTGCATAAACTCCATTTTGTTGCAATAAATCTTGATGATTACCAGATGACACAATGCTACCATTTTCTAATACAAAAATCTGATTAGCACGTAAAGCATGGGTAATACGGTGGGTAATCATAATCACTGTACATTTTTTAGCTATATGA
>RDYJ01000224.1 GCA_004293145.1 Nostocales cyanobacterium
CTAGTCTAATGAAGTACAAAATTATCCGCGTTTATCAGCGTCCATCTGCGTTTAATTATTATTGCTTGTACCTCACTTGAATGGGAATTGCTATATCATCCAGAAGTAATCAAGGCTTGCCCAGACGATTTTAACAGAAATTGTCGAAAAGCTTGGGAGATTGACTAATGAGCAAAGTATTAGATTTAGGTTGTTCAGGAAAAGCTCGTATTTGGAATAATGAAGGATTTTATTTTCCTGGTTATTCACAGAGTCCTGTTTTTTATCCTGTATTAGAAGAAAGGATAGAAGTTATAGATGAAAATGCCAACATTAGTCCATTCTCTGCAAGAGAAGTCATGATTGAAATAATAGTACCTTTAGGAGCTAGGTTTTTATATGGCTGTTTAGGTGCTATGTTTTCTCCCAATGATTCGGGTAAGTTAGTGTTAAAAGTTGCTGTTTCAACTGATGTTGAACGGGAAGTTAAATCTTCGCTTGCATCATTATTAGATACAGTGAGAGTTGGCATACCAGAAGAATACGCAAATAGTGTCTTGGAAGGCTCAAAATCAAAACTCCAAGAACCAGGAATTAGCAAAATATTTGGTTCGGGCGAAATTGCTTTTAAATGGGGTACGTTTGGTGAAATCGGCTCTTCCAGAGCATTTTTTCGTGATCTTGCCTATACAGTTATTGAAGTTATGGTGCGAGATAAAGTTACAGCTAATTACAATATCAATCCACCATTTAAAAAGGTTCTGGAGCAGTCTTTTTAAATTATTGAACTTATCAAAAAAGTCAATAGTCTATCAGAGTAGACCATTGACTTTTAATCAATTCCTAACGAGAAACGACTAAGTTTTCATCTCTCACTTGAACCTGTGTATTTTCCTCAACAACCTTACGGAATAAATCACCATCAATGGTTTCTTCTTCCGCTAACATATCAACTAAACGTTCTAAAACCAGGCGGTTTTCTTCAAGTATTTCTTTGCACTTCACGTAACAATTACTAACAATTGCTCTGACTTGAGCATCAATTTTAGCAGCGATTTCTTCAGAATATTCTGATTTATTCCCCCAGTCACGCCCCAAGAATACTTCCTGGTTTGGACTTTCTAAGGACAATGGACCTAAATCAGACATCCCAAACCGTGTTACCATTTGTCTGGCCATATTTGTGACCTGTTGCAAGTCATTTCCTGCACCTGTGGTTACTTCCGGCTTACCAAACACAATTTCCTCCGCAGCTCGACCGCCTAAAGCAGCCATAATCCGCGCTAAAATTTGGGAACGGGAAATTAAACCTTGTTCTTCATTGGGTGTAAACCAAGTTAAACCTAATGCTTGTCCTCTGGGAATGAGGGTAACTTTTTGTACCGGATCATGGTCTTTAACTAACGTACCTATCAAAGCGTGTCCCACTTCATGGTAAGCAATTAAACGTTTGTTTTTGCTATCTACTAAAGCTGCACCTTCCATCCCCGCTACTACCCGATCCACTGCATCATCAATCTCTAGGATGGTAATTGCTTCTTTGCGTCTTCTGGCGGTGAGAATTGCTGCTTCGTTGAGGAGGTTAGCTAAGTCTGCACCTGTAAAACCAGGAGTACGACGTGCGATCGCATCTAAGGAAACGCTCTTGTCTAATTTCTTATTCCGCGCATGAACTTGCAATATTTCCAAACGTCCTTTTAAGTCCGGTGCATCCACCATTACTTGTCTATCAAAGCGACCAGGACGTAACAAGGCAGAATCTAAAACATCAGGACGGTTGGTGGCTGCAATGATAATAATGCCTGTGTTACCTTCAAAACCATCCATTTCTGTTAATAGCTGGTTTAAGGTTTGTTCTCTCTCATCATTACCACCACCGATACCCGCACCCCGTTGTCTACCAACTGCATCAATTTCATCAATAAAAATGATACAGGGAGCGTTATCTTTAGCTTTTTTAAACAAGTCGCGGACACGGGAAGCACCCACACCCACGAACATTTCGACAAATTCAGAACCGGAAATGCTGAAAAATGGTACAGCCGCTTCTCCAGCGATCGCTTTTGCTAGTAGAGTTTTACCAGTACCGGGGGGTCCAACTAACAGTACACCTTTAGGAATTTTTGCCCCCACCGCCGTAAATTTTTCCGGTTGTTTCAAAAAAGTAACAACTTCCTGTAATTCTTCCTTGGCTTCTTCAATTCCCGCCACATCATCAAATTTTACCCCGGTTTTGGCTTCCATTTGAAAACGAGCGCGGGATTTACCGAAATTCATTGCTTGGTTAGAAGCATTGGTAGAACGGCGCAGGAACAACAGCATTAAAGCCACTAATGGTAAAATCCACATGAGGTTGATTAAAAGCCCTACAGCTGCTCTACTATTAGCAGAGGACACCTGACCAAACTCCACATTTTTTTCTTTGAGTTTGTTAATTAACTCAGAGTTTTGATCTAAAAGTCGCACTGGTATAGGTGGTGCATCTGGCTTTTGATCCGCTAGATAAACCTTAGCTATTTGTTCAGTTTCATCAAGTTCTACTCTTTTAACCTGCCCTTGCTCTGTTTTTTGGAGCAATGCCCCATAAGATAAGGAATTAAGCTCTGTTTTTTGGGCTACAACGGGACTAATTCCCAATATTGTCGGCAACGTAATCATAGTGACTGCGAATGCCCTAGTCCAAGCAAAGCCTTTTGTAGATTGCTGTTTTCTCAATGCCTTTTTACCAACATTTGTCATAATATTTACCCTTTGTCTTTTGGCATAAGCTGATTTTTGGTTTTATGCCTATTCTTCTGGCTGAAATAGCAATAACTGGAAATTACAGTTTTCTTATCTAGTCTAACTTCGAGGCATGGGGAATTGGTAATTAATGATCAGGAAAGATAAAGATCCAGGAGAAACACGATAGCTTAAATCCTATTATCCCCTGCTCTTCACTCTTTATTCACCCCGATGCAATTTGACATAAAACAAAACTCATCGTTAAAATAATCATAGTCGTAATGACTCCGCTTTTTAATAATTTTAGTTTTGTGGGTGAACTATGGTAAAAATTGTTGGTATTGGTGGTAGTTTAAGACCTGGCTCCTATACCCAGCTAGGGTTACAAGTAGCAGCACAACGAGTAGAAGCTTTGGGTGCAGAGGTAGAAATTCTTGATTTACGGGAAATGCAGTTACCCTTCTGCACTGGTTCTAAAGAATACTCAGAATACCCGGATGTACAAAGGTTGCGGGATACAGTTGGCAGTGCTGACGGCTTAATTTTGGCCACACCAGAATATCATGGTAGTGTGAGTGGCGTGATCAAAAACGCTTTAGATTTAATGACTTTTGATCAACTATCGGGGAAAGTGACAGGATTGATTAGTATTTTAGGTGGACAAGTCAATAGTAATGCTCTCAATGATTTGCGAATTATCATGAGATGGGTGCATGGTTGGGTAATTCCCGAACAGATTGCTATTGGACAAGCTTACAGTGCTTTCAGTCCTGAAGGTAAGCTGCTGGATGAAAAATTATCTCAACGTTTTGATCAGTTTGCTCAAAGTTTAGTAGATAATACGCGGAAGTTGGGCGGAGTTAATTAGAAATAGGAATACCAAGGGAGAATATAACAGGTTATTCTCCCTAATAACCTAATCAATAGATAAGGAAACCTGCAAATGGTACAAACACCTGCTCAAATTATCACCCTAGAAGAATTTCTCCAACTGCCAGAAACAGAACCTGCAAACGAATACATAGATGGACGGATAATTCAGAAACCAATGCCACAAGGAGAACATAGTGTAATTCAAACTGAGTTATCACCTGCAATTAATCTCATATTAAAACCTCAAAAGATTGCCAGGGCTTTTTCAGAACTGCGTTGTACTTTCGGTGGACGTTCAATTGTACCTGATATTTCTGTTTTCTGTTGGGATAGAATTCCCCGTCAGGAAAATGGCAGAGTTGCCAATGTTTTTGCGATCGCTCCAGATTGGACTATCGAAATTCTCTCACCTGATCAAAGCCAAACTAAAGTTATTAAAAATATTTTACACTGTCTCAATTATGGAACTCAGATCGGCTGGCTGATTGATCCAGAGGAACAATCTATATTTGTTTATTTTCCAGACCAACCAACGACATTTTATGATCAACCAAATGCACGTTTGCCAGTACCAGAATTTGCCAAAGATTTTCATCTGACTGTCAAAGAATTGTTTGATTGGTTATTAGAGTGAGTAGAGGATTTTTGTGAATTGAAAAATTAGCGATCGCCTACACAGCACTAGCCATAAATCTTACTGTAGGTCTATCTGCACTGGTTGGTAAGCGGAAACAACTCATTGGTAGTGTGACAACTGCTACGGTATTTCCTGTCATATCGAAAAATTCAACACTATATCCTGTTTCTAGTCCTTGAACATTATGTTGCTCAACCACTGTTCCAATGTCTCCAGCATATAAACCTTCTTCGGGAATATCACGTAAT
>RDYJ01000102.1 GCA_004293145.1 Nostocales cyanobacterium
ATTGAATACTCCTAAACCCTATTTACAGGGATCGGAATTTGAGTCCCAAACAGAATGTTTGGAAATTCCCATCCCTGAATATTTCCCAATATCTAACGGCTATTAGGCGCATTGGGATTATCCGCAGCTTCTTCCTGTAAGCGTATCAATGTCTTATATACTTGTTGTTTCAAAGCAGCGTTATTTTGAATTTCTACAGTAATTTGGTTAAATCTGTCAATGGTTAAACTATGTTTTTCTACTATTTTTTGAGATTCGTTACAATAGTTAACTGCTATTGTCTTAGCCTTTGGTGGTAGAGACTTAATACTGTTAGGATCGTTACAAACAATCTTGGGAATTTCACCTCCACCAATTAGTCCTTTAATTTCCCCAAACGCTTTTTGACGAGATGGTTCCATTGCTAACACAGATTTGGCATAGTTATCAATTTCTGTATTATTAACTACCGAAGTTTGAGCATTAGATGTAGAACTAAAACCCAATGTACCGAAGACTAAACTCGCAGTGGTAAGAGTCGCAAATACCAAAGAATGGGATAGGTAACGCTTAAAGGAATTTTGCAAAACGACAAAATAATTTTCCTGCATAAGATAGATGACACAGAATAATAGTAGAGATATGATAGTGGATTTGAATTATTTTAGGAATGAGAAGTTCCGGTAAAATCGGAATTTGTGAAATTTTTACATTGACAGGTGACAGGTAAGATTTTTTCCCAATTACCCATTACCCATTACCTTCTCTGATATAGTTGACAGATTTCAATAACTTTAGTTTGCAGTATTGATGTTTCTGACGCTCCTTGTTTCAAGCTGACTTCTAGTTCCAGTAGCAGGGGTAACGAGGAGATTAATTGAGAGAGAGAGAGAGATTTGACTTCTTGCTGTAAAAAATAGATTCGTTTGGGGTTATTGATATCAGCAGCTTGAGCGATCGCCTGAGGATTGCGCTCACCTGCTTCCATCATAATCTTTACCCATAACCAAGTGCGAAACTGACCAATCAAAGTGGCAACGATCCGCAAACCCGGTTCAGCAGCATTAATCAGATCCCCTACAATACCTAATGCTTTAGCTGTATCCCCAGTTCTCATAGCTGCTGCTAATTGCAGGGTATTTTGAGTAGTATTTCTGACTAATTGAGTTACTGTATTTACATCTAAAGGCTTGTTTCTACCTATAATATAAAGCCGTAATTTCTCCAGTTCCGTGTAGAGAAGCCTTGTATCGTTACCAATAGATTCCGCCAACAGTTCCGCCGTTTGAGGAGTTAATTTTACACCTACATCTTGAGCCGCTTCATTGACAGCTTGTACCAACAATTCAGTTTTCCAGGGGGGAACAAGTGAAAACTCGCGAAAAGCTGCAAATTGTTTGAGGAATTTTGTAGCTTTGAGACGTTCATCAGGTTTATTGCGGCTAGTCAGCAATAAAAACGAATCTTCAGGAATTACGGGTAAAGTCCGTTGTAATTCTGATAACACATTTTCTGGACACTGCTGACATAGAGTAGTATTAATCAACCAAACCAAACGTCCACCAGCGCCAAAAGCAGGTGTCATGACTTGATTTAAAGCCTGAATCACAGCATCGGCTTGATCTGGGGGGAAAGCAGTATAATTAAAACTGGTCCAGAGAGGATCAAGAACGCGATCGCGCAAAGCTGCAACCGCCTTTTCAATCGCAAAATCATCTTCACCCCAGTAAACATAGATTGGCATAAAAAAATAGGTGACAGGTGACAGCAACAAAGGAATAGGGAATGGGGGAGCAGAGGCGGAAAAATTGATTCTGACTCCTGACTCCTGACTTCAAATTAAAATAACTTGGTCAAACTAGGTAAATTTTTCTACAATTTATCAAAAGAGATCGAGGCTAAGAAGATTGGACGACAACTACCAAACCTATTTAAATCGGGTAGCACGCATGATGCTACCAGAGTCTTACAGATCCCAAGTTCAGCATATACATGAATCTTCTAAATTTCAGCCCCATGATGGAGGCAGACAACCAGCACCCTTTCCTGGCTATACGCTGATTACCCCACCCGCACAAGAAGATATACAAAACGCTGATTTTTACACCCAAATCGAGACATATCAGCGATCGCTTTTAGAGTTACCAATCAATTCTGATTTGATTGTACCTCTACCTCCTGCCAGCTTTCATGTAACCATCGCCGACTTGATTTGGGATCATGCTTTCCTTCATGCTACTGAAAAAAATCCTCAATTTGCAGAAGAGTTGAACTCTTGCTTGGATGATTTGTTTAAGCAATATCAAAAATCGAGGATAAAGGGAACCGATCCCATTTCTTGGCAAATGCTAGGACTGATAGTGATGCCAAGGGCTATAGGTGTGTGTTTAGTACCCAAAGATGAACGCTGCTACGAGGAGATTATTCAAGTCCGGCGGCTAATTTATCAAAATCGCAAACTAATGGGCTTGGGTATTGAGCAACATTATCACTTTACTGCTCATATTACATTAGGCTATTTTGGAGAAATTTCCGGTGAACTAGACCGGATAAAACTCAGTAATATGTTGTCAGAGTTAAATCAGCAATGGCTGTTGAATTTTCCAGAAATTTTAATCCATCGGGCTGAGTTGCGGAAGTTTGATAACATGACAAAGTATTATCGTCAACCAAACTGGACTAGCTTGGATTTTTAATTTGTTCATGGTGGGGGTTTAGCATTGCTAGACCCCTAAACACTGGTAAATCCTGACTCAGTAGGTCGGCGTTAAAAATTGTCTTGATTACAAGGCAGCTATGCTGGAGGGAAGAGGTTTTGAGGCAACTTTACGTTTCGTTACATACTTCTGTTTTTTTTTGCGCCTTTCTACTTAAAATTCTGGTTGTTGATAGGCTAGATAAACTGCTTCTAAAAATATATCAGAGGAAATATCAGCTGGCAGAATTGTCAAATTGATAATAGATTTTACCTGGTTAGATAATTTCAGAGATAGAGATGACCTCACTTTAGTAGACATTCCACTACGACGCTGTAAATATTCACGAATAATGGCAAAATCATCAGGCAATAATTGAGATAAATCAGAATTTTTTTGTAAACTGAGATAAAATGATTTTGCCTCTGCTGAAATAGTCAAATTTGCAGATTTGGCTACGGGTTGGGATTGAATTACTATAGTACCTGCGACTAAATCACCGAGGCGCTTTTCACTTTTACTGAACATAATGAAAAAAGCGCCAATAAACAAAGTCTCATCAAGAGGACGCAATAAAGCCCGAAGGGAGGCTTGTTGTAAACTCACTGGCCTACCATCATCACGCACCACACGAATTTTGGCAATGCGTTTACCGGGAGTTTGTCCTTGCCAGACAGTTTCAAAAAAGACAAAATAACCTGTGTAAATCAAGAACACAACCAAGACAGCGATCGCTGTCATCCATAAAGCGAAACCAGGTCCAAAAATATCTGACCCAATATCAATCAATTGTGATGAAATTGTTAGCCCGACAGTTATAAACAGAGCTAAACTGAGAGCTAAAATTTGATAGTCAATAATTAGCGCCCAAGCTCTACTTCCTATACCAGCTAAGGTAAATTCCAACTCAACGCTTTCCGGGGTGCTAAATTTGATTCTGTTGAATAAGTGCATGATCTTAAATTTCGCGATCGCGCAATTGCAAACCTAACCCCTCACGTCGACTGCGTAAGTCATAATAAATTACAGCTTTGACAGTTTGGAGAAAAGGTAAAATCATCGCATTACTAGATAAGATTATACCTAGCAATAACACGATAAATATTAGGGAAAAAAGCGGAGAACCATCATTTAATAGGGGCGTAAAAATTAGCTGAATTACAGTCGTAATAATCTGAATCAAAATTTGCAGAGGCAATGTGATTAAAACAGCCAAAAAAGAAATTAAGAAAATTCTGCCCACGTGACCTTTCGTTAACTCCCAACTGCGTTTAATAGTAGAAGTAGCATCAACATTGTCTTCAATAGCTAAGGGTAGATCAACCAAATAAAACCTAGTCACCAACCATACAAATCCCACAATCGCAACAATACTCACCACAATAGCTATCAAGACAAAAATACCTATATTAGCCAGATTTCCATTTTGTAATCCCAACATTGCCGCAGGAATACCCAGCAACACACCAACAACAATCATAAAGCCGATACCAATGCCCCCACCCATCAAAAACATTAAGATCATTGTTCCCAAAAACTTCCACAATCGGGAATTAACAAAACGCTCACCCGAATTAACACTTTCCGGTTGATTAACCAAGTCCCCAAAAGCTAAACGAGCAATCAAAGCTGATAGTGCATAACACTTTGCCCATCCATATACTGGTACAAATACCCAAAGATAAGCTTTCAGCGCCAGGAGAAAATATTCCTTTAGATGCGAACGATATAAACGGACTGCTGCACTAACTACATTCCCCACACTCAAGGGTTCTGCGGTACTGGTAAAACCTCTGCTTTCAGACATAGTAGTAAATGCTCCAGGCAATTACGGTTGGCAATTTTGTCGCTATCTTAAGCTAAATTAAACTCAGTAACCGTAAGTCCTAGAATATTAAACGTTGGATTGGCAGAAGAGAAGAAAATTGGCAACGTCTAGATACTCTATTGCAGAAAGTTGCACAAAAAAACTTAAAATTTCTAACATCTGGAGAGATTAGAGAACTAGCGAGTTTATATCGTTCCGTAGCCGCAGATTTAGCCCGCGCTCGTACCCAGGAAGTAGGTAATACACTCATCCAAAGTTTACAATCCTTGACAACTCGCGCTTATATACAAATTTACCAAGGTTCTCGTAAACAAGAATGGCAAGCAGTCGGAGAATTTTACCGTCGGGGATTTCCGGCTGTAGTACAGCAAACATTTCCATACATAGCCACAGCTACTGGTTTATTTCTATTGGGTGCTGTAGTCGCTTGGTGGTATGCTTGGCAAGATCCCAGTTTTATGTCGTTGATAGTCCCGGAAAGATTAATTTCCCAAGTGCGAGATAAAAATGAATTATGGATGGGTTCAATTGTCGGCATTGAACCTTTAGCATCTACCAATATTATGATTAATAATATTTCTGTATCCTTTGGTGCTGTAGCAGGAGGAATTACAGCCGGGTTATATACAACTTATTTAATGATATTTAATGGTTTATTAATTGGTGCAATTGGAACTTTAGTAGGTCAAAATAATTTAGCTTATCCGTTTTGGGCTTTTGTATTTCCTCACGGTGCTTTGGAATTACCCGCTATTTTTTTTGCAGGTGGAGCAGGACTTTTAATAGCTAAAGCAATTTTATTGCCTGGTAAATATCGCCGTCGAGATGCAATTAAATTCTATGGTTCCTTAGCTGCACAATTAGTATTTGGTATTGTACCGATGCTAATTATTGCTGGTATTATTGAAGGTTTTTTCTCACCTAATCCCATTGTTCCAGACCCGATTAAATATTTAGTAGGAATGGGATTATTTATCATTTTAGTTATATATTCTAGTCGCAAAAATATCAGAGTGTAGGGATGTAGGCGGGGAGTATCCCAATGAAAGAAAAAATCAACGCAGCCATACTAAAAACTCTCTTAAACTCTCTTAACTTTGTGTCCTTTGCGTTCTTTACGGTTGATTCATAATGAATTGCCCGCAAGAATCAGGTTTTTGGTCACATTGTACGCGTAAGTCCTATTCATGAAGAAAGAAGAAATCATTACTGAACTTGTTTTTCAAACTTATTCCCTATTCCCTGCTGTATGTGTCGAATGGCAGAAGTATTTCAAGCAAATTAGAGTCAAGATGAGGCTAGGGTAAGTATACATAATAAATGTATACAATTAAACCCAAATATTACTAATAGAACTTACGCAAGATTTGGCTAAAAACCTGATTAATCTGATTAAATTTACGCATTGTTAATTTCAACTTTTAAGGATGAGATTATGATTTCTCAAACTTTGCTAATGGCGGTAAATAGTTTAAAATCCGACTATTTACACTTAGGATTAACCCCCATCAAAGTGACTGGTGAAGTTTTAACTCCAGTACAAACATCATTTGTATTTTCTAGTCCTAAATTTTTACTAGCATTGCTAAGTGGCATAGTCATGGCTTTAGCATTTCAATTATTATTCACCAATCTTTCTGTAGCTGCGGGAATTTCTGCTTTAGGAACTGGTGCTTATGCTGATGTTGATGATGCCGAAACATTAGGAGGAAGTATTAGGAAAATTGAAGCTAAAGTGGGGACTTGGGCAATTTTTTCTTCCAGTATGGCCTTATTCATCGCTTGTTTTTTAGCAGTTAAATTGAGCTTAATTGAAAGTGCATTTTTAGGAGCAATTATTGGTGTAATTATTTGGTCTAGCTACTTTACAGTAATTATGTGGCTAGGTTCGAGTGCGGTAGGGTCATTAATTGGTTCTTTTATTAGCACTGTCACTTCCGGTATTCAAAATTTATTGGGTACAGCTACTTCTGCTATTGGTGCTAATATTGCTCAAAGACAAACGGTAGCAACCGCTGAAGAAATTACCGCCGCAGTTCGTCGAGAATTAACTTCTGGTTTTGATGCTGACAGTATTAGAAATACTCTCCAAAGTTCTTTGAATTCTCTACAGTTGCCAAAGTTAGATGTCAAAGAAATTAGAAATCAATTTGACCAGTTGTTAAAAGATGTAGATTGGCGAGATATTGGCGATAGTAAATTATTGAAAAATATCAATCGTCAAACTTTCGTAGATTTAATCGGCAGTCGGAAAGAATTTTCTCCCGAAGATGTTAATCAAATTGCTGACCAACTAGAAAGTGCTTGGAAACAAGTTCTAAATCGTCAAAATACGACAGAAAAAGTGATTGATTTACTAAAATCTGCTAGTCCAGAAGAATTAAAATCAGAAAAACTAGGTGAAAGACTGCAACAACTGATAACCGTTGGTGGTAATGGTAAACAAACCAATGGAGTTTTCAAACAAGCTATTCAATATGGCTTAGGTGCTGCGGGAACAGCAGTGTTAGAAAGAGTTAATCTTGCTGATGTGAATGTTAAGGAAATTACAACTGAGCTAAAAAAAATTGGCGGTAGAGTTCAAGATGTTGATGTCAATAAAATTATTGACCAGCTAAAATATATAGCTAACCAAACATCCGAAGAAGCAAGTAAATTAGGTGAAAATTTCTCCAAATATCAAAATACAATCAAGGCAGATGTAGAAGATTATATCCTCAATTCTTTTCCTTGGCATTTTAACAGCTTGACGATTCAAGATGAATTTAGAGAAGTTATTTATGACCCAAATGCAAACCCCAGCACTGTACGCCGTCAGTTAGAAGAAATCAATCAAGATTTATTTACTAATTTACTGAAACAAAGGGCTGAGATCAATGAAGATAGAAGGCGAGAAATTGCCGAACAATTAGAAAGTATTCGTCAACAAGTGTTACCAATTGTTAAACAGGCAGAAAAACAGGAAAAATCCCAACAACTCCGCAGTCAAATAGAAGATTATTTACGGAATGCTAACCAAGAAGATTTGAATCCAGAAGGAATTGAGCGTAAATTTGGAGTTATGCTGGAAGACTCAGAAGCTGATTTTGAAGAGTTACAAGAACGGTTGAGTAAATTTAATCGGGATACATTCTTTCCATTACTCCAGCAACGCCATGATATTAGCGAGGAGGAAGTTAATAATATTATTGGTCAACTTGAAAGTAGTCGTGATCATATTATTGACCAAGCTAGAGAATGGCAAGAACAAGCAAGAAATAAAACTGAAGAATTGCGTCAAAGGGTAGAAGATTATTTGCGGAATTCTCATAAAGAAGAACTCAATCCCGATGTGATCAAGCGAGATTTCCGAGTTTTGTTAGAAGACCCACAAGCTGGAATAAATCTTTTGCGCGATCGCTTATCGCAATTTGATCGGGATACGCTGGTACAACTCTTGAGTCAGCGTCAAGATTTAAGCGAAGAACAAATCAATCAAGCTTTAGATGCTTTAGAAGGAGTAAGAGATAATATTCTCCAAGCACCGCAAAAAGTTGCAGAGAGAGCGAAAGAACAGTATCAACAAACAACAACATCTATTGCGGAATATTTGCGAAATACCAAATTGGAAGAACTTAATCCTGAAGGTATTCAGCGAGATTTGCAACAGTTGTTTAGTGACCCTAAACATGGTACTTTAGCATTACGTGACCGTCTCTCACAAGTTGACAGAGAAACTTTAGTTAAATTGCTGTCCCAGCGTGAAGATCTGAGTGAGGAACAAGTTAACCAAATCATTAATTCTGTACAATCAGCAATTAATAATATTATCAAAGCACCACAACGTTTAGCACAACGCACGACTAAACAAGTGTTAGATTTTGAAGCAAATTTGGAAAACTACCTTCGCAACACCAAGAAAGAAGAACTGAATCCCGAAGGGATCAAACGTGATTTACAATTGTTGCTATCTTCACCCGGTGTAGGTATTGGTAGTTTAGGTGAGCGTGTTTCCAAAATTGACCGTTCTACATTGGTAGCTTTGCTTTCTCAACGTGAGGATATTTCAGAAGCAGAAGCAAATAGAATTGTAGACCAAATTGAATCTGTGAGGGATTCCATTGTTGAACAATTCGAGCAGATTCAACAAAGACTGCGATCGCTAGTTGATGGAATTTTCAGCAGAATTCGTGACTATCTTAATTCCCTAGATCGTCCTGAACTTAATTATGAAGGCATTCAACACGATTTTGCCAAAATATTTGATGACCCACAAGCAGGGTTTGAAGCTTTGCGCGATCGCCTTTCTCAATTCGACCGTGATAGTTTAGTTGCTATCCTCAGTTCTCGTCCAGATATATCCCAAGAACAAGCTAATCAAATTATCAATCGTGTGGAATCTGCAAGAGATAGTGTATTACATCAAGCTGAACGCATTCAACAAGAAACTCAAAGAAGACTGCAAGTGATTAGAGAACAAGCAAAACAACAAGCAATAGACAGTAAAAAAGCCCTTGCTGATGCTGCTTGGTGGTTATTTAATGCTGCTGTTGTCTCCCTAGTTGCGTCAGCAGTAGCTGGAGTTTTAGCAGTCATCACTCCTAATCCTATTCTTTAAAGGTGACAGGAAGAAGAAGCAGGGGAGCAGGGGAGCAGGGGAAAGATTTATTCTTTCTTTTGACTCCTGACTCCTATAATTGATTTCTCGCTTTCAGTTGTAAATAGCGGTCAACTAATTGTTCAGAAATTTGATTTGCGGGTGCGTCAAGAACTAAAACCCCTTTTTGTTTCAATTGGGCAAATGCAACTTGTCTTTGTGCTAATAAATCTAGAGATACTGCACGAGTATAAGCTGTGGTGACATCTTCTGTGAAAGTGTGTGCTATGTCGTCAATTTGGGGATCGCGGAGAGTGACACAAAAGGGTAAATAACGGGGTGCTAATTTGGAAAGTGCAGCGAGAAGTTCTGAGGAAGCGGTGATATCAACTAAGTCAGTAATTACCACTACCAAAGCCCTGCGGGTTTGCTGTTTAACTACATGAGTTACAGCCCCTACATAATCAGATTCTAATAATACTGGTTCAATAGGTGTGAGACGATCAATTATTTGATTGAGGTGATGTTGTCCCCGTTCTGGAGGTATCCAGGTATGTATTTGGCGGTCAAATACGCCCACACCCACGCGATCGCCTCTGTGTAAACCTGCCAATGCCAAGGATAATGTAGTATTTAAACCCCAATCAAATCGTTGTAAACCCTGAACTTGGGCTGTCATTAATCTGCCACGATCTAGTAAAATCAATAAAGTCTGCTCTTGTTCTGGTTCTAAAACTCTAACTAATGGACCCGTACTACCATAACTACGTCTAGCGGTAGCTTTCCAATCAATAAACCGCAAATCATCACCGACGCGATAGTTTCGCAGTTCAGCAAATTCTGTACCAATACCCATTTGGCGAATTTTACGGATAGAACCAGATGATTGCAGTGTCAAACGAATCGAGAGCGATCGCAAACCCACTAAATCAGGATATACTTTCACTCGTGTATTTTGGGGTATTTGCCAATCATGCCATCCTAACCCCCAACTTCCCAACTGTCGAACTTGAATATTTCCCCAAGAAAAATCACCCCGTTGATGTGGTTGAACAGTGTAAGTTATTTCTGGAGTATCATTTGCAGCAAGATTGACGCTAAGGGTAGGTGTAGAAACAGCGAACTCTACCGGATAGTAATCACGAATTTGAATCAGGGTATTTGTATTTGCCGATTCTATCTTTAACACTACTGGATTATCACGACCAATAGATAAACGTGAAGGTAATTCCCGGCTAATGCTAACGCAATATTTTCTAACTTTCAAACCATCAACAACCATCAACCCTAAAACCACAGCATCAAATAACAAAGTTAGGGTGATGCTTGGATAAACACCCATGATTAAAGATAAAATGGGAGATACAGCTATTGCTAAACCTAATAAAAAATAAACTCTTTTGCTGGGAATCATTATTTTTATAACCTCTCTAAAATACAGGTGATAGGTGATATAGCAATTCCCATTCAAGTGAGGTACGGGAAGTAATAATTAACCGCAGATGGACGCAGATAAACACAGATAACTTTGTACATTATTAGATCAGGAAACGCTATAGGTGATAGGTGACAGAAAAGAGTGAACAGGTAAATGGCGTGAAATGAATTCAAAATCACAAAAAACTCCTGACTCCTGAATTATTCTCAAATGATTCTCAATATTATTACAATAAATTCACGCCTTCTCTTAAGTGAGGACTGAGTAAAGTCCGCCAAGCCTTCAACTTTTTATTGTAATCTATTCGGCAAGTATTTTGTCTTTGTCGAGGTATACCTATTTTCTCCACCAAAACATCATATTTTTGGGGTTTTTTACCATAAACCAAACAAATAATATTATAAAATCTCTGATAATTTAAAGAGTGTTCATCCCAAAAAGATAAATCTTGACTTACACTTTCCATCTCTCGATTTCCAGATAAACCAAATTGGATAGCAGAGGCTAAAGCTGCATATTCCTGTCCTAATTCTGATAATAAAATTGTCGAAAATTCATCAACAGTATCTTCTTCTTTGCCAGTTACAGGTAAATCTAATTCTTCTATGAGTGTATGTCCTAATTCATGGAAAAAAGTAAAAACAGTTGTACCTGCTACCCGACGATTAACTTTATTTACTACTTCAGTTTCATTAAGATTTAATTCCTTTGATTGATAGTATTCCCTAAATACATCTGTGAATCTATCTATTAATTCATAGCAAATAGTAATAGTATGTTCAGAAGGTTTATAATAGGCGTTGACAGCCCCACAGTCACCTAAAAATATTTTAATATGATTGGGCATAATTAAAATTCTATTGAGTTTTTGTGCTAATTTTTCAAATGACTGATATTTGTGAAATCTTGCTTGTCTTTTAATAGAATGTTGGCGCTGTAAAGGATTATATAATACTTGAAACTTTCCTTGATAATCTACGCTATTCTTTGTAATTATGGCGTTATTATTGCTAATTAATGTAACTTGTGGTTGGTTAACAATAGGATTGATAAAGATAATAATTATCCCTAAAGTTAGAATAATGACTAAAATTGCAAGTTTTAGTTTAAGATTAATTGATTGTAAATGGTTAAGCAAGTAAGACATACTGTGGTGTAGACAATATGATTAAAAAATTCAAAATTCACAATTGAAGACAGTTTGAGTCTAGGTATAAATCCGACACTCAAACAAAACCACGTATAGACAAGAGGGAATTAAACCCAAAGATTACGAATTACTTAGGATATATATCCCCGGCTGTGTTGAAAAGTTGGGGATCTGAAGTATTACGTTTTTTTAAGTCAAAATTCCTGACTAAAGTGAGGTCTATCTATAGGAGGATGATATTAAACTAAACTCTAGCAATATTTTTGTCAACTTTGAGAAGATAAAAGAGAAGATCAAAACAGCAAATTATTGATTACCTGGGAACAGGAACTTGACTAATGATTGCAGCTATTACCGCATCAATTTGTAGACCATCCAGCATTGCGTCTGGCTTTAAAAGCAAGCGATGACGCAACAGTGGAGAAGCAACAGCTTTGATATCATCAGGTGTAACAAAATCTCTACCAGCTAACCAAGCGGATGCTTGGGATGTTTGCAACCAAGCACCAGCAGCGCGGGGAGATGCACCCAAAGCCAAATCAGGATATTGACGCGATTTTCTCACCAATTCCAGCAGATAATCAACTATAGCTTCAGATACCTTAACTTGTTTAACTGCTTGTCTGGCCTGTAAAATATCAATCACTGTAGTTACTGGTTTTAACTTAGCAATATCCAAGCGTCTTGCGGCAAAACCCGCTTGACGATTGAGTAACATTTGCTTTTCTGCGGCTGGATCTGGATAGTCTACAACTAACTTAAATAAAAACCGATCTAACTGCGCTTCTGGCAAGGGATAAGTACCTTCAAATTCCAGGGGGTTTTGAGTCGCAATTACCCAAAATAAATCTGGCAATGGTAAGCTTTCACCATCTAAGGTGACTTGCATTTCTTCCATTGCTTCCAGTAGTGCAGCTTGAGTTTTGGGTGGAGTGCGATTAATTTCGTCAGCGAGTAGAACTTCTGTAAAAACAGGGCCTTTTTTGAGTACGAAATCCCGACTATTTAAGTCGAATATATTTGTTCCGGTAATATCTGATGGGAGGACATCTGGTGTAAGTTGAATGCGCCGAAAATCAGCTTGAATTAACTGCGCTAAGACTTTGACTAGGAGTGTTTTACCAGTTCCAGGAACTCCTTCTAAAATTATGTGTCCACCTGCTAACAAGGCTATTAGGGATTGTTTGACTAGGTTAGATTGACCAACAATTATTTGGTTGATACTTTTTCCCAGATGAATTAATACAGGATGTGTTTCACTCATAGTTTATGGATACAAATTAGCCAAGTGGGTTATGTCAAAGATTAAGCTGAAATTTTAGATTTTAGATTTAGATTTTAGATGTTGAATTTTCCGCAAGCTTTGCCATTTCCCCAACCAGCTTAACAGGTCTTGTTCACTGAGATGGTGTTTTTTCCCTGGCATTTTTAATACTGCTTCCAGTTCGGCTGTACTGCTACCTGTTTGATCTTGCCAAACTTTGAGTAAAACCTCATTTTCTACAGGTATTTGACCTAATCCTAATGCTTTTTGAAGTTGTAGTCGTTCTGCTTTACCTACCATTTCCAGGACAAAATCGCTAGATTCTGCTTTTTGCAATACTCCTGCTAATGCTTGGATATAAGCCTGACTATTATCTATAATTGGTGTGTCTAAATTTACAGGTTTACCAAAGCGGCGATTCTGGGACCAAATCAGCACTAATAATAGTACAACTATCTGTACAATTACTGCTAACAAAGGAGTTTTGGCAAAGTAACTGAATAAATTGCTTTCTCCTTCTTTTTTCATGACATCAATATCTTTGTAGCCGTGGATATATTCATCTACGAGTATTTTCTGTTTAGTTTTGCTGACTAAATCAGCCAGATATACAAAATTGGCTTCATCTTGATAAGCATTGGCGGCTAAATAGGGGGTAGTGGCAAAAATAACTTTACCTTGATTATAATTTTCCTCCCAGATCACCGCACCATAGCGATCGCCTAATATGACTTGCTGGGATTGAGATTTTTTCCATCTGCGACTGGTATCAATTTTGATGTCACCAAGATGTGATTTTTGCTTGGTGCTAAATTCTGCTTGGGTTGGGGGTTGTTTTGCACCCAAAATTATTAAGTTATTACCTTTTTTCACCCATTCTATTTGTTCTGGATATAACTTTGGTGTACTTAGAATACTATGGATTTGGAGCAAAGTTACAGGATTTGTTTCAGCTTCAAGATTACTAAAAGGCTTGCGCCAGCGTTGGATATTTATTCCTTGAGCTTGCATAAAAGCATACCAAGCACCATAACCTTCAGGCGAGCGGTTATAACTAGAACCATGATTGATTTTGCTACTGGGAGCAATTGTTATACTCAGTAAAATTATTGCTGCTAGAGCGATCGCACCTAGCCAAATAATGCGGTTACGGCGTTTCATGTTTTTAGGGAATGGGGTGCAGGGTGCAGGAAGGAAGAGTTTTTTTGCTCCTTTCTACTTAATTAAAAATTAATTATGAATTAAACAACTTTTGATAAGCTTGACGACACTGTTGATAATTTTCTGCTAACATTTCACCATTACCAAAGCATAATTGCTCATGGGTATTAATTAAGGTTTCATAGGGCTGAACCGAACTAATGAGAGCAGTTAGTAATTGCAAATATTCCCCATCCGTGCGGCTAGGTTGCTGAGGTGCAATTGCTTTTTCATGCAATTGCTGTAACATAGCTAGATATATATAACGGCAGCCTTCGCGGTAGTTACCTTGTTGGTAAAATTCCTGTGATTTAGCTAACAAAAAGTTGATGGATGACTCGCGGGAGTTAATTTTTACTTGAGAAACACGAGAATTGTCAAATCTTCCCAGCCAATAATAGATGTAAGGATTAAATTCTTGCCATAAACGCCAACCTAGCCAAACGACAAACAACCCTAAGATCAACCAAAATAGAATTTTCAGTAACTCAACCACCCCAGGACTAATTGACCATCCAGGCGGTAATCCTGGCAGATTTTGTTGAAAACGAGAAAACTGGTATTCTAGCCATTCTCCTGCTTGTTGCTGGAATAAATAGAACTGCCAACCCCATGTTGTTTTTTCATTCATATCCGTATTTATGATTTCTAAATCGTAATTTATCATTCATAACTCATTTTTGCGTTCTTGTACCAATACAGCTGCGCGGAAGTAAAACAGGCAATAAAATTTAATATATAAAAGAGCAATTTTCAAATGACTATTTATTTTTACAAAGTTTGGCAGCCCTATGGCTGTTTTTCTAACTTTTCTCTCCATCCTATCGAAATGGATGGTGTTTGCTGGCCAACTGTTGAGCATTATTATCAAGCGCAAAAGTTTGTGGGTAGTGAGGATGGGATGATGATACCCTTAATCCATCTGGCAGCTACTCCTGAAGAGGCTGCTGCTTTAGGACGATGTGGTACACGCAAGCTACGCTCCGACTGGGATGTAGTCAAAACTGATGTGATGCGAGCAGCTGTACTTAAAAAATTTCTCACTCATGCAGAGATTAGAGAAGTATTATTAGTGACGGATAATGAAGTTTTGGTGGAAAACTCCCCCACGGATTATTTTTGGGGCTGTGGTGCAGACAAAACTGGTGAGAATCATCTAGGTAAAATTCTCATGAGTGTGCGTGAAGAGATTCGTCAGTTACGGTCTTTAACAGTAATCAGCAATTCCTAAGTTATGCTTTATACAGTAATTATCAATCGTTATTTACATATTTAATCACAGATCAATTCAGATTACTATGTATAGCAACCCTCAAGGAGGTGATGACATTAATTCATGTCATGGTAAAACTTAGACATAAATAAACTTACAACTACTTCACTTGTTATGAGTCACGATATTGATACAGCAGATGAAAGTTAAATGAAGTGGAAAATTGGCAATGAATACAAACAGGATATTTGCGAGAATTGCTTAAGCAAGTTCACCAGGTTAATTAAGAATCTTAATCATAAGATTAAGTTTTGAAAAGAAAAATAGTCAAAACTTACAAAAGTTAAATAATTTGGTACTACATACTCTAAAATATCAGCATAAATCAAGTATTTCCACTGAAATGTTGAATAAAATAAGCATATAAAATTTATGTTATTATGTAGAAAAGATAAAGTTTAGTAAAAAAAAGATAATAAATCTACATTTAGCAAATTTTCTTATAACTTAACAATCAGGGAAAGTGTTTAAAAAATTATATTTTTGATAAGGTGAAAATTAGTAATGACTTTTACCAAAAAGCCAGAAGATTGGCGACAAAGCCCAGATCAGGAAACTTTGTTACACAGAATGATCAAGCAAATTAGGCGTTCTCTTGACATTCAAGAAATATTAACCTCAACTGTAGCAGAAGTACGTTCATTTTTGGGAACAGATCGGGTCAAAATATATCGTTTTGAAGCTGATGGTAGCGGTGAAGTGATTGCGGAATCTATTTATCAACAGCGATTACCATCATTATTGGGACTTCATTTCCCGGCCAATGACATCCCACTAGCGGCTAGGGAGATGTTCTTGTTAGCTAGGCAACGCTCAATAGTGGATGTGGCTACGGGAATAATTGGTTTATCACCACTAAAATCAGAAAAAGACGGTAAAACCTTACTGATACAGAATATTCATTATCGGCAAGTAGATCCTTGTCATATTCAGTATTTAAAAGCTATGGGTGTACAGTCTTCATTGGTAGTCCCAATTTTAGAATACGACCCCAAAGGAGAATCGAAACAGCCAAAACTTTGGGGTTTGCTGGTTTCCCACGACAGCCAACCACGAACTATTTTAAAGCGAGAACTAAAAGTAGTACAACAAATAGCTGATCAGGTAGCGATCGCCATTTCTCAGAGTAACCTCCTCAGCGAAGCTAGAGCCAAGCAGCAGCGAGAAGCGATCATTAACCAAGTGACCACCCTCTTACATCAACTACCAACAATTCAACTACAGCAAGCATTAGAAATAACAACTACATCCTTGAGTGGCATCGGTGGCAGACTTTATATTGAAAAGACTGGAGAACTATATACCTGTGGAGAACAACCACAGCTACCTTATGAATTAGAAAATATTGCGATTGAACAGCATCCTGTCTGGCAGAACTGGATGGCTGAATACAAACCAGGGCAAATTTTGGTAATTTCCGATTTGTATAAACAAGCTAATTTGAGAGTTTTAGCCCTAGCTTTTCAATCTACTCGAATCCGGGGATTGATGGTGATTCCCTTATATTACCGGGAAAATTTAATTGGTGCGTTAACTATTTTTCGCTCAGAATTTGATAGTGAAATCCTTTGGGCAGGAAGATCAGAGCAAAATAAATATCAAGAACTCCCGCGTCTTTCTTTTGAGGTTTGGAAAGAAGAAAAAAAAGGACAAGCACCTGCATGGAAAGAGGAAGATATATTACTAGCCCAAGGTTTATGTCATAACTTTTCGATGGCAATTCAGCAGTTGCTAACAACCCAAGAATTACAGATACTCAATGCTAATCTAGAAGTAAGAGTACAAGAACAAACTGCGGAAATAGAAAAAACCTTACTACTCACCAAAGCACTCAAGCAAGTCACAGATCAAATTCGCCGGACATTAGACTTAAATACAATTCTCCAAACCATTGTTAGAGAAGTCCGTCCCTTACTCAACTCAGACCGGGTATTGATTTATCAGTTAATGAGTGAATTCGATGGTGAAGTAATTGTGGAAGAAGTTAATGGTAATTGGCCATCAGTTTTAGGACTGAAGTTATCATCGGAATGTTTTCCACAAGAGTATATCCGACTTTATTTAGATGGTAGAGTTCGGGCAATTACAGATATTTCAACAGATGCACTAAGTGATTGCCATCGAGAATTGTTGATGAGTATGCAAGTCCAAGCTAACTTAATTGTACCTATTAAAATGGGAAATCAACTTTGGGGTTTATTGGTTTCTCATCACTGCGAATCTCCCAGAACTTGGCAAGATGCAGAAATTGATTTGTTACAACAATTAGCAGATCAAGCGGCGATCGCAATTCAACAAGCCCAATTATATGAACAAAGCTGTGTAGCGGAAGTCGAAGCTACAGCCAAAGCTGCACAACTAGAACATACCCTACACCAACTTCAAGAAACCCAGGCCAAATTAATTCAAACAGAAAAAATGTCCGGTTTAGGACAGTTAGTGGCAGGTATAGCCCACGAAATTAACAACCCTGTTAACTTTATTTATGGTAATCTTTGCCATGCCAGCAACTACACCGAAGATTTACTCAAGCTTTTACAACTCTACCAGTCCGAATATCCCAACCCCAGTAGTGAAATTTTGGTCACGATGGCTGCCATCGACTTTAATTTTGTGGTAGAAGACCTACCAAAAATTATGTCATCAATGCGATTAGGCTCAGATCGCATTCGTTCGATAGTGATGTCATTACGTAATTTCTCCCGTCTTGATGAAGCCGAAAATAAGCGGGTTGACTTGCATGAAGGCATTGATAACACTTTATTGATTCTGCAACATCGATTGAAACCAAATGGTCATTTTCCTGGCATTGAAGTAATTAAAGACTAT
>RDYJ01000225.1 GCA_004293145.1 Nostocales cyanobacterium
CAATAATTTTGACCATCAAAAACTAGACCATTGTTGATGGATTGTAGATAATTAATAGACTGCCAAGGTTTTTGACCTTCTTCATCATAATATCGGTATTGTTTTCCTCTCACTTCCAAACCCTGACCTGTTCCTCCTAAAGCATAATAACCATCAGCAATTGTTGGAAATAAATTTTGTTGACTAATTTGGTTATTATTGGTATTTTTCTCAATCCACCATTTTTTTACAAACCGCCTGGTATTTTCATATCCCCTAGTTATGGCAGTAACTACTAATAATTCTCCTTTATTATTCACAAATTCAAAACGACAAGCACCCTCACCAGATCCCGCACAATCTTTAATTTCTTTATATCCCAAATCAAATAATTCTTTAACAGCAGTAGACTGAAGATTAGCTGCTTCACCTTGTAAATTTGGCCGCCAACCTTGTTGCATCACAAGTAGCCGCGCTTCTCTGTATGCCATATTTGTTTGTAGAGAAACTTCTTCAGAGGTATTTGCAGAAATATTTTCCCTGGAAGTATTGATAGTTAAGCTGTTTTGACCTTGAGTTGGTTGCTGCTCACCATAGCTCGCAAAGCTTGTACAGCTAAGAGTGATTAGTCCTGCTACACTAGCAATAATACTCGTTTGTATGATAGAGGTAGGATGTACCTTTTTTTGTTGCTGCATAAAATGTAAGCTTCATCACAAAAGTAACGACTCATTAATTATACGTAAAGTTTCTGTATTAACTATATTCTTGACAAAAAAATGTCAGAATTCAGGTGAGGCGATAAGATCCCCGACTTCTGAGATCAATTTATCATTTATGGACACAATAAACAAAAGAAGTAGGGGATCTGAGTATGAACGCAGGAATAATAGAATATAATCACAACTATCTGCGTGAAATAAATCTAAACAGGAAACAAAACATCCCCCAATTTTTCCCTTCCCAAAACATCACTTACTTCACCCGCAGAAACGACCCGTACCCCATTCATATAAACCGCCTTTATAGCATCATCAGAACCACGTTTTACCATCCGAGTTTCACCATCTAAAACCGGATCAGATATTTGCACTTGCGGGCTAATAGGCTGATTTAAACCCAAAGGATCAAGTAATACTATATCTGCTTTTGCACCGACTTTAATAACTCCAGTATCCAAACGAAACCATTGTGCAGGTTCTCCCGTAACTCGATAAATAGCAGCTTCAGGGGATAAAAAATTAGTGGCAATTGCTTGTTTCAATAAAGATAAAGCCCCATCATAATAACCCAAATTACGGACGTGAGCGCCAGCATCAGTAAAACCAGGGAAAATATAGGGATGTTGCATCATTGCTAACCGGGGTTTTAAGCGATCATTTGCTCCCGTAGCTACCCAACGTAAATCTGTGTCATATTTTTGTAATGCGTCAATAAAAAAATCTAGAGGTTCTTGTTTTTGTTGATGGGCAATTTCTGTAAAAGTTAATCCTTCCCAACTTTTTTGAGGACATTCTACAACTTCCATTAAATCTAATTGGCGGTGAAATGCTCTGTGTTTTTTATTATTCCATTCTTGGCGAAATTGACGACGAAAATTTTCTGATTTCCATAAATCTAATCTTTCGGATCTTGACTTACAACCATTAAGTTTTGCCCCGGTAGTAAATTCTTCAAATAAAGGTGTAACTGGACCATCAGAAAAAATGGTGAATGGTTCTGTCAAGGTTTGAAAACGAGTATTCCCTTGTAAAATGCGATTCCAAATAAATAAAATTGGGGCAAATATGCGCCACATTCTCCGATCATGGACAGCATCTAAAGCAGAAAGAACTGTTAACCGCAGAGGTTTTTTAAAAATACCTAACCCCATCCATAAAATTTCTAAAAAAGAGCCTATTCTTTTGATATTAGGCGTAACTTGAAAAACTAGATCCCGTCGCCGACAAAGATGAGCTAAAATCGCATATTCTTTAAATTTAGCGTGTTGTGAAGGAATACTATAACCTTGCCATTCTCCACTCATCCGATGCCAGGGAAACATATCAATAGAAATACCAATAAAGCCAGCATCTAAAGCATCTGCGGCGATGCGCTGCATAACTTTTAATTCAAACTTACTTGGTTGTGTTTTTAAACTGCGTTCTAATCCCATAACATGAGCGCGTAAAGCACTATGTCCGAACATAGGGGCAACATTTGGCCCAAGGGGTAACTGTTGTAAATGTTGTAAATATTCGGCTGGTGTCTGCCAGGAAACTGATTTTTCTAACCATTTAGCAATCAATCGATGGGAAAGAGTTTCTACCCTTTGAAAAATATCTGCTAATATTTGTGGTTCACCAATGGCAATGGATAAACTACAGTTACCAATTACTACGCTAGTAACTCCATGACGTACTGATTCACTCAATCCCGGTGCAATTTCTAACTCTAAATCATAGTGGGTGTGAATGTCGATAAATCCAGGTGTCACCCATAAATTAGCCGCATCTACAATTTCACGGGCTAAAATATTTATTGATGGGGCAATGGTGACAATACGTCCATTTTTGATGCCGATATCTTGACGCATAGGTGGAGAACCTAAACCATCAAAAATCAACCCGTTTTTAATTAGTAAATCTAGCATTATAGCAGGGAACTCTTAACTTTTAACAGCGAACTCTTAACAGATTTGAAAGTCTTTTAGTGTAAAGATTCAGAATCAATGAGAGTTTTCGAGTCATTCTTGATAATTGATGAAAAAACTTGCTTCTGTGGATTCCTGCTACAAACAAATATTCTGACTCCTGTACAGACGTTCCAGCGGAATGTCTGTACTGACTCCTGAATTCTTACCTTTTAGTGGATGGATTTTTGACATTTCAACCCCTCTGCTTAACTAATAATAATCCTATCAGTTGCTTTCATCATCTGACAATTCGGCAAATTCAACATTATACTTAGTTTTCTTCAATTAGTTAGACCCCGATGCTCAGTTTTTACCCAGGGCGATCGCTCTCTTTGAACACACATCTTTAAAGTTGTCACTATCATCACCGGAATCCAATGCACCATATATAATGACCCTTGAATAGTTGCCCAAACTAACGATAAACCGCGTAAATTTTGGAATTTGTAAAGTCCAGCAGTAAAAGCAACTGTAAGAATAATACTGAGTAATGTTTGCCAGGGAAATAAAACCGGATGATGACTATAAAATATAGTCCAAAGTAAATCAGGAATTAACCCAATTGGTAAAAGAAATTGTAATAAAAAGAACAACAATAAATCAACTTCCTTCGCCCAACCTAAAGCAAGAAGTTGCGGAAAATAATCGAGATAACGTTGATAGCCACCTTCAGCCCAGCGACGGCGTTGCAGCCATAGTTTTCTCCAGGTAGTCACCCCTTGTTCCTGAATAACTGGAACTGTGACAAATTCAATTTCTGCACCTGCTAAATAAAGCTGGAAACAAAGATCCAAATCATCGGTTACGGTATCCTCATTCCAACCTTGGCACTTTTCTAACAATTCCCGACTAACTAACATCCCATTCCCCCGGAGTTCAGACATACCTCCAATGGCAATACGATGGGTTTGCAGAAAGCTATCACAGTTCATTTCCATCTGCTGACAACGAGTTAAAAAATTAGTATCAGCATTAGAAATTGCTTTTCTCACCTGCACTGCACCAATATCTTTTTGCTGAAATAAAGGTACTGTTTGTAAAAGAAAATTTCCAGGTAATTTGGCATCAGCATCACAGACTAAAATAATATCCCCGTGGGTAAAGGGAAACACCGCATTTAAAGCCCCTGATTTGCCACCTTTTGATTCCCGTTGATGTACTTGTAAAGATGGAAATTGAGTTTGTAATTTCTTCAACACCTGGGGAGTTTCATCCGTACTACCATCATCAATTACCCAAATATCTAAGCTATTCTTTGGATAGTTCAACTGCAATAGACTATCAATTAAATCAGGCAAAACAGCACTTTCATTTTTAGCTGGAATCAAAATTGAAACTGGAGGTAAATAAGTATAATTTTCAATTAGCAAATTGACTGGTTTTGCTATTAACATCCTAACGGTTTGTATAGTCAGAATTACTGTTAATCCCACCATCAACCATAGTGTTTCGGGTAGCAAGTGCAGCAAACTCACGCCACCCCAAACCATGATCAAGATCAGAGTTGCTTTGAGACGGCGAACAGGATAAATACTAATATTTTTACTTGATTGATCGGTACTTTTTCGCACTGTATTTACTATGAGTTTTTAGACATTTAACTTGGATATTATCTATAAGCAAAACTCCATTCGGATGGGCATTATACCCACCCTGATTATGCTTGCTTACAGTTTAGTTCCTATATCCTGTCAATGAGTTATAGCATTTCCTAGTCTAATGAAGTACAAAATTATCCGCGTTTATCAGCGTCCATCTGCGTTTAATTATTATTGCTTGTACCTCACTTGAATGGGAA
>RDYJ01000226.1 GCA_004293145.1 Nostocales cyanobacterium
ATCATCTTCACAGGAAAGTGTGGGAAAAGTTAAACCGATAATTTCATCATTACACATTACTTGAGCAAGTATTTGATCAAAATTCGATGCTAATTTTTGGAGATTACAGCGATTTTCTGGTAAATAACCAGATTTTTTTGTCTCACGCAGAGGCGCAGAGGCGCAAAGAGGAATTAAGAGTGTGTTCTAAATACATGAAAACTGCTGTAATAGATTGAATGGCACACTCATCCTCATAATCATCTTTTTCATTTAGCTAGAATTGTCCATATTTGATATCATACATCAACAACTCAAGGCGTTCAAATTCATCAGCAGGGATAATCGCAGCCACCTCTTCCTCTCCTTTTAAGTAGAAAGGCGCAAAAAAACAGAAGTATGTAACGAAGCGTAAAGTTGCCTAAAAACTTCTTCCCTCCATCTACCTTGTCATCACGACAATTTTTAACGCCGATTCCTGAATTCTGCTGTATTGTTTTCTGGAAAACCTGTTTAAACTATCAAAATCTTAGAAAATAATAAATTAGGTCGCATATCATCAGATTATACGTAATTTTTGTTAACTAAAGATGACACATCCTTTCTTAGAACACCTGCATAGTCCAAAACGTCCTGTTATCGTCTTTGACGGGGCGATGGGAACTAACCTACAAACCCAAAACCTGACTGCTGAAGATTTTGGAGGCGCACAGTATGAGGGTTGTAATGAGTATCTAGTTCATAGTCAACCTGAAGCTGTGGCTAAAGTTCACCGTGACTTTCTCGCCGCTGGTGCTGATGTGATTGAAACTGACACCTTTGGCGCTATGTCCATAGTTCTAGCAGAATACGACTTAGCAGACCAGGCTTATTATCTCAGCAAGAAAGCCGCCGAACTGGCTAAAAGTGTCGCTGTGGAATTTTCTACACCAGAAAAACCCCGGTTTGTTGCCGGTTCTATTGGTCCGACAACTAAACTCCCCACCTTGGGACATATTGACTTTGACACGATGAAAGCCTCCTTTGCTGAACAAGCAGAAGCTTTGTTTGATGGTGGTGTGGATTTATTTCTTGTGGAAACTTGTCAAGATGTGCTGCAAATCAAAGCAGCATTAAATGGAATTGAGGAAGTTTTTGCCAAAAAAGGCGAAAGAAGACCGTTAATGGTGTCCGTAACGATGGAAAGCATGGGAACAATGTTGGTAGGTACGGAAATTGCAGCCGTTCTCACAATTTTAGAACCATATCCCATTGACATTCTTGGTTTAAACTGCGCCACTGGTCCAGACTTGATGAAACCACACATCAAGTATTTATCCGAACATTCTCCTTTCGTAGTTTCCTGTATTCCTAATGCGGGTTTACCGGAAAACGTTGGTGGTCAAGCACATTACAGATTGACACCGATGGAATTACGGATGTCTTTAATGCACTTTATTGAAGATTTGGGTGTCCAAGTGATTGGGGGTTGCTGTGGGACAAAACCTGAACATATTCAACAATTAGCAGAAATTGCCAAAGAGTTAAAACCGAAGGTTAGACAACCCAGTTTAGAACCAGCCGCAGCTTCAATTTATACTACTCAACCTTACGATCAGGATAATTCTTTCTTGATTGTTGGGGAACGTCTTAACGCCAGTGGTTCTAAAAAATGCCGTGACTTACTCAACGCCGAAGACTGGGATGGTTTAGTCTCAATGGCGAGGAGTCAAGTTAAAGAAGGCGCTCACATTTTAGACGTTAACGTTGATTATGTGGGACGTGATGGTGTGCGTGATATGCACGAGTTAGTTTCTCGCATTGTGAACAATGTTACCTTACCCTTGATGCTCGATTCCACTGAATGGGAAAAAATGGAAGCGGGGCTAAAAGTGGCTGGTGGTAAGTGTTTGCTGAATTCGACCAATTATGAAGACGGCGAACCGCGATTTTTGAAGGTGCTGGAATTAGCGAAAAAATACGGTGCTGGTGTCATTATTGGTACAATTGATGAAGATGGCATGGCGCGGACAGCAGCGAAAAAGTTTCAAATTGCCCAACGTGCTTACCGTCAAGCTGTAGAGTATGGTATTGCTGCCACTGAAATATTTTTTGATACTTTAGCTTTACCGATTTCTACGGGGATTGAAGAAGACCGAGCAAACGGTAAAGCAACAATAGAATCAATTCGCCGCATTCGTCAAGAATTGCCGGGATGTCATGTGATTTTGGGTGTATCTAATATATCCTTTGGTTTAAACCCAGCATCGCGGATGGTTCTAAATTCGATGTTTTTGCATGAAGCGATGAATGCAGGAATGGATGCAGCAATTGTTAGCGCCAGCAAAATTTTACCATTAGCAAAAATTGAACCTCAACATCAAGAAGTTTGTCGTCAATTAATTTACGATGAACGCAAATTTGAGGGTGATGTCTGCGTTTATGATCCTTTGGGAGAATTGACAACAATTTTTGCAGGAGTCAAAACTAAACGTAATACTGGAATTGATGAAAATCTTCCCATTCCAGAACGCTTGAAACGGCATATTATTGACGGTGAACGTATTGGTTTAGAAACACAATTAACCAAGGCTTTAGAACAATATCCTCCCTTAGAAATCATCAATACTTTCCTGTTAGACGGGATGAAAGTTGTCGGTGAATTGTTCGGTTCTGGACAAATGCAACTACCTTTTGTTTTACAATCAGCCGAAACCATGAAAGCTGCTGTTGCTTATTTAGAACCGTTCATGGAAAAGTTAGAATCTGGGAATAATGCCAAGGGAACTTTTGTCATTGCGACTGTAAAAGGCGATGTTCATGACATTGGTAAAAACCTGGTAGATATCATTTTATCTAACAATGGTTACAAAGTAATTAATTTGGGGATTAAGCAATCAGTAGAAAACATCATTCAAGCTTACGAACAGTATCAACCTGATTGTATTGCTATGAGTGGTTTGTTGGTAAAATCCACCGCTTTCATGAAAGAGAACTTACAAGCTTTTAATGAAAAAGGAATTACAGTTCCTGTGATTTTAGGTGGTGCGGCTTTAACTCCTAAGTTTGTCAATCAAGATTGCCAAGGTACTTACAAAGGTAAGGTTGTTTATGGCAAAGATGCTTTTTCTGATTTGCATTTCATGGATAAATTAATGCCCGCAAAAACAGCGGGTAATTGGGATGATTTGCAGGGATTTTTGGATGAATTAGGACAATCTGAACAATTAACCAATGGGCATCAAGAAACAGTAGATAATACTGTTAAAGATAAAATACCTGCTGAACCAAAAGAAATAGATACCCGGCGTTCGGAAGCTGTAGAGGTCAATATTGAACGTCCTCAACCACCTTTTTGGGGAACGCAATTTTTACAACCTGATGATATTTCTTTAGAGGAATTATTCTGGCATTTAGATTTGCAAGCTTTGATTGTTGGACAATGGCAATTCCGCAAACCCAAGGAACAATCTAAAGAGGAATATCAGGCGTTTTTAGATGAGAAGGTTTACCCAGTTTTAGAAAGTTGGAAACAGCGAATTATTGAGGAAAATTTATTGCATCCTCAAGTAATTTATGGGTATTTTCCTTGTCAGTCTGAGGGAAATTCTCTACATATATATGATCTGGAAAATCAATCTCAACAAATTGCCAGTTTTGAATTTCCCCGTCAACGTTCTGGGAGAAGATTGTGTATTGCAGATTTCTTTGCACCGAAGGAGTCAGGAATAATTGATGTTTTCCCCATGCAAGCGGTGACTGTGGGAGAAGTTGCAACGGAGTTTGGACAAAAGTTATTTGCTGATAATCAATACACTGATTATCTGTATTTTCATGGAATGGCTGTACAGGTTGCGGAAGCTTTAGCGGAATGGACACACGCCAGAATTCGCCGAGAGTTGGGTTTTGGTGATGCTGAACCAGATAATATTCGTGATATTTTGGCGCAGCGTTATCAAGGTTCTCGGTATAGTTTCGGCTATCCTGCTTGTCCGAATATTCAGGATCAGTTTAAGCAGTTGGAATTGTTGGGAGTTGATAGGATGAAGATGTATATGGATGAAAGTGAACAATTGTATCCTGAACAGTCTACGACGGCGATTATTACTTATCACCCTGTAGCGAAGTATTTCACTGCTTAGTTTTTTATCCCCCTTCGTTGTGAGATGGAGGGGGTGTTTATAAGTCAAAATTCAAAATTCAAAAGTATTGGTTGATATTTTTTATTCTCACGTAAAGACGCAAAGGAAGAAAGGAAGAATGAACCACGAAGAAGCGAAGAACACGAAGAAAAGAGGGTTTGAGAGAGATTTTGTATGAGTCTTGAATAATAAGAATTATGCTGTTCGTAATATTCCCAAGCTGCTATCAAATCTTCAGGTGTGAGATTGGGATAATTTTGCAGTAATTCTCTATCATTCGCTCCCTGCTGACGTAACGAAACCAAAACCCATACGGGAATGCGGGTATTACGAATACAAGCATGGCCACC
>RDYJ01000103.1 GCA_004293145.1 Nostocales cyanobacterium
GTTAAAAACACCAAATTAATAGTGATCTCATGGTATATACATACACACTTCTTCGCTGTTTAAACTTAACTAAATTAATACTAAAAAGGCATAATCAAGAATAGCACAAAGCACAGGTACGCCTCTATGATCAAACGTAAAATTTTCAACATCATTTTTGATAATTTTTATAACATCTCTCATCTGTTAATTCTTGATGTTAAAAATTTTCTGATCCCGCAGCGTAGGATTAGCCTAATGATATGTCATGAGTCTTACTGATTCAACAAGCTACGACGCAAATTATCCAAAGCTGAATACATACTTAAGTGACGAACAAAAGAGCGCGTCCGCATAGTTCCAAATCTACACTCATAACTTTTTACCTCATCTTTTGAACCAGCTAAACCAATATACACCAAACCCACTGGCTTTGTCTCAGTACCACCAGCCGGACCAGCAATTCCTGTAATACTTAATCCCCAGGTAGTTTTCAGAAGATTTCTGACACCAATAGCCATTTGTTCGGCTACAATAGCACTCACAGCCCCAAATTGATCTAAATGTTCGGGGTTAACTCCCAATAATCTAACCTTCACAGAATTATCATAAGCAATTACACCGCCCCAAAAATAATCAGAACTACCGGGAATTTCTGTCAGCTTATGCCCCAGTCCCCCACCGGTACAAGATTCCGCTACTGATAGAGTTTCCCCTGATGACCGCAATAATTCACCCACAACAGAAGCTAAGGTATCATCATCAGCACCGTAATAATCAGAACCAGCAATTTCCCGAAGCTGTTGTTCAATTGGTGTAATTAAATCTGCTGCTGCTTGTTTATCCGATGCTTTCGCAGAAATTCGCAGTCTAACTTCTCCCTTACCAGCGTAAGGTGCAACCGTCGGGTTAGGTAAATTCAGATAAGCAGATACCTTTTCTGCTAAAGCCGATTCACCAATACCCCAAAATTTCAGACTGCGACTATAAATAATTTCTTTGCCCCAACCTTGACTTTTCAGGAAAGGGACGGCTGTATCTGACCACATTCGGTGCATTTCACTAGGAACACCAGGAAAAGTAAAAATGGTTAATCCTGGACGGGGTTGCCAAATAATACCTGGTGCTGTTCCCGTCGGATTGGGTAAAATTGCCGCACCTTGGGGAATTAAGGCTTGTTTGCGGTTGCTAGGAGTCATCTCCCGTCCGCGTTGGGCAAATTTTTGAGTTATATCTTCAATAATCTCTGCATTTTCTACTAAGGGAACACCAAAAAAATCGGCGATGGTTTCACAGGTGAGATCATCTGGTGTGGGTCCTAACCCACCTGTGAAAATCAAAGTTTGCACCCTGGAAGCAGCAATTTCGATAACTTGCTTCAGTCGTTCGGGATTATCCCCTACCACACTTTGATAGTAATGGGGAATTCCTAACTGTGCTAACTGCTGGGCAAGAAATTGAGCATTGCTGTTGAGGATATCTCCCAGCAGCAATTCAGTACCGACACAAATAATTTCTGCACTCATGGGATTTGGGGATTGGAGATTGGGGATTGGGAATCAATAAATTCTTCATTTTCCTGATATTGACTCTCACCTGTCACCTCTTCCCTATGACTAAAATCAAGATTGTCGAGAAAGTTGCCAAACTCGCCAAATAGCATAACTTAGTACAGATGTAGATGCACAGGCATAAGTCATACCGCTGGGAATGCCAGCAATAGCTAATGCTAAACTACCCACCCAAAGAGTTAAGGAATAAATAAACAGAACAGTTAATCTGTGAGATAACCCCACTCTTAACAGTCGGTGGTGTAAATGGCTATGTCCATCAGCAATCCAAGGTAGTTTACCTTTGCGGAGTCGGGATAAAATCACGGCTGACATATCCACTATTGGTACTGCTAAAATCAAATAGGGTAGGATAACGGCGGTAAAAGCGGGGATTTTCACCAGACCAATTACACCTACAGATGCTAAGGTGAATCCCATAAAATAGGAACCACCATCACCCATAAAGATTTGGGCAGGGTTGAAATTGTAGCGCAAAAATCCTAATGCTGCACCAGCTAAAGCGGCTGCAATTAAGGCTGCCTCTGGTTGGTGCATAAATAAGGATACGAACAGCATAACTATAGCAGCAATTCCTGTAACTCCGGCCGCTAGTCCATCTAAACCATCAATCCAGTTAATAGCATTAACCATTCCCACCAGCCAAATCACTGTCATGGGTAAACTCAGCCAGTCTAAATTTACGATGCCAATCGTAGGAATGGTAATAAAATCTATGCTGACTCCTGTTTTCCATGCACCAGCAGCGACAATTACTTGGATCAGTAAGCGTGCTAAGGGCGATAAATTTAATAAATCATCTGCTAATCCAATGAGAAAAAAGCACAGACCACCTACTGTAACACCCCAAATTTGCCATTCTTTTTCCGTTGGTAAATCAGCAAAACCTCCTAACCACCAGACAATTAATAGGGATATGAAAGTACCTGCGAAGATAGAAACTCCTCCCAGGCGTACCATCGGATGTTGATGAAGTTTTCGACCACCAGGTTTATCTAAATTTCCGCTTTTGATGCCAATTTTTTTAACATCGGGTATAGTCCAAAGAACTACTACTGCGGCGATGAGGAAGGCAATCAGATGATAAATCTGAGCAGGCATTGGTATTTTTTAATCAATAGTTGGTATTGGCAAAATTGTGTGAGGGCAATTTCTACTTATATTTACTACATTTGGGGTATTTATCAGCATAAGAATATTTAGATATTAGATTTTAGATTACCGTCTCCAATCTCAAATCTAATATCTAATCTCGTTTATGCTAGAACTGGTAAGGGAATTTCCAGATGAGGATACAAGGGGAAGCGATCGCACAAGGCAGCCACTCGACGACGGCAATCTTCTGCCACTGCGCTAGAATCTGGAGAAAGCAAGCGATCGCTGATAATATTCCCAATTTCTGTAAATTCTCCCACACCTAAGCCCCTGGTGGTCATGGCTGGCGAACCCAATCGCAAACCGCTGGTAACAAATGGTGATGCTGGATCAAAAGGTACTGTATTTTTGTTAGCAGTAATATTTACGCCACTTACTAGCTGATCTGCTTTTTTACCTGTCATGCCAATTGACTGTAAATCTACTAGCATTAAATGATTATCCGTTCCATCTGATACTAATTTCAAACCTCTGTTTTGCAGTTGGGTGGCCAAAGCACGAGCATTTTCAATTACTTGGGCAGAATAGGTTGTAAACTCAGGCTTGAGTGCTTCACCAAATGCTACAGCTTTACCAGCTATTACGTGTTCTAATGGTCCGCCTTGAGTACCAGGGAAAACTGATTTATCCAGCTTTTTACCCAATTCTGCATCACGGGTTAAAATCAAGCCACCTCTTGGACCACGCAAGGTTTTATGAGTGGTTGTTGTGACTACATCACAGTAGGGAAGGGGGTTAGGATGATGACCAGTAGCTACTAACCCAGCAATGTGAGCAATATCTGCAAGCAAGTAAGCGCCAACTTCATCCGCAATACTGCGGAATTTTTCAAAGTCAATGATCCGGGGATAGGCTGAATAACCACAAATTAACAGTTTTGGACGTTCTTTAAGGGCTAAATTACGGATTTGGTCATAATCAAGCTGTTCTGTTTCTTGGCTGACCCCATAGTGACGCACTTGAAACCATTTACCGGAAACATTCACAGGTGAACCGTGGGTTAAGTGTCCACCGTGGGACAAGTCCATCCCCATAATTGTGTCACCTGGTTCTAGCAGGGTCAGGAACACGGCAAAATTAGCTTGTGCGCCAGAATGGGGTTGAACGTTAGCATGAGCCGCACCAAATAGTTGTTTGGCTCTGTCAATGGCTATTTGTTCAATTTTGTCAACAAATTCACAACCGCCATAGTAGCGTTTACCTGGTAAGCCTTCCGCGTATTTATTGGTTAATACAGAACCTTGGGCGGCTAGTACAGCAGCAGAGGTAAAGTTTTCACTAGCAATTAATTCTAGATGGTCACGTTGCCGTTGTAGTTCTTGGTTAATTAATTCGTTAACAGCAGGATCAGAAGATTTAAGTATGTCCGAGTTGGTCTTATTCACGGGAATTATCCTTTGATAAATTGGTAAAACGTGAGATTTTGTTGGCCGTACAGCAATGTCAGTAACAGCCTTATAACTGTTCTTTTCAGCTTGTTTGAGTCTTAACTTCATTATTTAACAACAAGCTAATTACAGCAGAATATGGCTTCCGCCACGCTACGCTATCAGGAGTCAGTAGAGACGTTCCGCCGGAACGTCTGTACAGGAGTGAAACTGGCGAATGTGTATAGGTTTCAATTTTGATTCTGTACCTCATTGATCTGCAATCTGCTGTAAAATAGTTTCTTTTATGAGCAAGCTGGTTGCGAATATCAGTTTCCATCTTGTGCCTGTCATTAACTAGTTCTAAAAGTGTAAGTATTAATTTTGACTAACAAAAACAAATATCTAAGATATCTAACATACAATAAAACAAGGAACAGTTAGCAAAAATTTGCTATTTTCTGCGTTGATGTCGGGATGCTAAAAGGAGCGATGGAGGTATTTGGATGTTAGTCATTTTAACGGATGATCAAATCTTTGCCCCTGAGCAAGTTTGCCAATCTTGTTTGCTTGCTAACAATAGCGGACAACCCCGCTGGCATGGGGATAAACTGCGCTGTGGTCAAACTATTCGCAAATGTACGGAACAGCAACCAGATCAGTATGAATGTATCATGGGATTCAGGCTTGCTAAGATATCTTAGTCAGCAGTCAGCTTGTTAAAACTCTGGTTTGGTCAAGATGACACAATTTAATTATGTCCTAATTATCCTGGCAACTGCTATCAAATAATTGAATTGTCTGGCAATATTAAGCAATTGAGTTATCCTATGGACAAATAGCTATTGAAATTTAGCCATAGGAGAATTTACTATGTCTTGGCGCGGCTCTACAACTGTTCCTGACCGAATTTTTGCTTGTTTACCTTATTTACTGCCTTTGGTTGAGGGTATAGTCTTTGGTAGCTCTTTGTTAAGACAGTTCCCAATATTGGGTGTGCTGTTGTTGCCAGTGCTACCAGTTGCATCAGTTTACAATAGTTTAGGGCCAATAGGTCAAATAATTGTGTTTTTTGCCTTGTTTTTATTGGTGGTGAGAAATGATAAAATCAGCCATTTTATTCGTTTCAATACAATGCAAGCAATTCTTTTAGATATTGTGATATTTTTGTGTTCCATCCTCCTGAGAATTTTAGTTCCTGTGCCTGGTGCTGATTTTGCCATCGAAACCCTAGCCAATACTATCTTTTTAGGAATTTTAGTATCTGTTGCCTATTCTGTGTTCCAGTCGCTGATGGGACGTTACGCAGAAATACCAGCTATTTCTGATGCCGTTCACATGCAGGTGCGCTAGGAGAGATCCCAATTTTAGATTTTAGATTTTGGATTAACAGTTAGTTAGCTGTTGCCAAAATCTGACACTATGCTCTTGATCAAAATTTGGTGTTAGCGGCTAATAACGAGATTTTCTAGGCGACCGATTCCTTCGATTTCAATACGGATGCGATCGCCTATATTTAATGATCCTACACCAGAGGGCGTACCTGTTAGCACTACATCCCCAGGTAATAGTGTCATCACTTGACTGATGTAAGATACTAAAAAATCTGGGGAAAACACCATTTGATCAATACCAGCAGATTGGACTGGATGGGGATCATCATTCACAAAAGTCTGTAATCTGGCTCCTGGGTTCAATTCTCGGACAATCCAAGGACCCAAGGGGCAGAATGTATCAAAACCTTTGGCTCTTGTCCATTGAGCGTCTTTTTTTTGTAAATCCCTGGCTGTGACATCATTAGCAATGGTGTAACCCCAGATTTTGCTTTGGGCTTGCTCTGGTGTACACTCACAAGTGCGATCGCCGATCACTATTGCTAACTCGCCTTCATAGTCTACCCGCTGTGACTGCGGCGGATATTTAATTTCCATTTCTGAGGCGATCACAGTTGTGGGTGGCTTGAGGAAAATCAGCGGTTCAGCGGGTACAGTTGTTCCCATTTCTGCTGCATGATCAGCATAATTCTTGCCAACTGCCACAATTTTTGAGGGAGAACAGGGAGCCAGAAGTTTGTATTGGTCTGGTTCTAAAATTACATTGGTGGGTTGTCCTTCCATCCAAGGTGGAGCGTCTAAAACTTCCACGTTGAGGGATAATTGCAGCATCCCATAGTAAATTTTTCCTTCTTGACTTTTAACTCGCACATAGCGTTGCGCCATAACCTTGATTAATATCCTTATCCTTAGAGATGCAAATTGCGGCAGATTAGGCTAATGATTTGAATTGAAAACTGGTAAGATTATAGTTCCTTGTTGCTTCAGATGTTGATTTCTACCAGTAGATTTTATGTTTTACTTGTATAAACCTACATCGGCAGCCTTTTATGTCCATAAGGTGACTAAAAATATATGACCACAGTTTACGAGACAATGTACATTCTCCGTCCTGACTTGGGAGATGAGCAGGTAGAGCAAGCAGTTACTAAATACCAAAACTTGTTAACGGAACAAGGCGCACAGAATCTGGAAATCCAAAATCGTGGTAAGCGTCGTCTTGCTTACGAAATTAACAGACATCGTGACGGCATCTACATCCAATTTAACTACACAGCCCCAGCAGGTGCAATCGCTCCTTTGGAACGCTCTATGCGGTTGAGTGAAGACGTGATTCGCTATATGACTGTTAAGCAGCAAGTCCAGGAAGATAAATCAGAAAAAGAAGCTGTAACCGCCTAAAAAACTGCTAAGTGAGGAATTCTCCCAGAATTCCCCGCTCCTGGCTTAACTAGATTTTTGGTGGCATACTCCATATCTACAAGCAATTTTGGTGTCTAACGTTTAATTGCCTGCTGTGGCAGTAAATTGGTGACATTATTGCTTAATACTCGACATTTTTAGGGAAATTTGCGTATTTGAACAGTTGTCAATTTATCTTAATTGCGATATGTTTTTGATCAAATCATAGGTAAGTGTTTTTCTCATACAGACAAAGTATAGGAAAGGACACAAGAAGCACAGATGGGAACTTTTTTGTTAACCATGAAGGCCAGGGCTTTAAGTAAAAAAAGTTTGATCCTAAACAGTCTTAAGACCTGGTTTGATTGTACTAAAGTTTCACACCGCCTACAGGAAGCTTGCAAATAGAGGTGTAAAAACTTCCAAATCAACAGCTTCTAGTTTACTATTTGCTTGATTGCAAAGTAACTAACCCTAGTATGCGGGTGGTTCTTCAAGCACTTGCCAAAGGTAATATTTTCGCAGTTATACCTAAGAGATGTAAGCCATTGTGAGCCAATCTGACACCCCCAACATCCAAGCTCTTTCTGCTGAAGTATCGCAGTTGCATCAAGAATTGCAACTCCGAGAGCAATTAGTACAACAACTGTCTCAAGAACTGTTCCGACTGGTAAAGGGGAATAGTAGTTTTATTCCTCAAAAAACTGAGACTGAATGTGATTTGAGTCAATTAGAAGCTTTAAAAGAACAACTCCAAGCTGTTGAGGAGCAAGTAATGTTCTACCAAGAGCAAATTACATCGCGTGACTCAGAAATTCACCAATTACGACAGTCAGTGCAAGAACTAACTGATCGCAGTCGGATGTTGGAGCAAGTAGTACAGGAATTACCCCAAATTTATCGTCGCAAATTTGAGGAGCGGATGACTCCAGTTAGAGATAAGGTAGCAATGCTACAAAGAGAAAATCGCCAACTACAAGCAGAATTGCAAAGTGTGAGTTATCGGTTAGCACTAAAAACCCGTAACTCAAGTCATAGTGGCATTGATTTACCAAATTTCTCTAATCCTATCGCTGATAATACCAATATATCTGCTCATCAAAATGCTTAGATGAATAATCTCAGGGAAGAACCTATATTCTCTTTAATGAATGTTTGTTCGCAGGTATTTTATTACCAAAACTGATCAAAAACCCTTACAAATTTTGGTAACAATAAAAAATTGATCGCCTAGCGGCTAAACCTTCAGTCAACCTGCTGATATTTTGGAGGTTTCATCAAGATTCAGCTTGCTAGAGCGAGAATTTAAAGGTTGATGATGATTGAGTAATCGGGTGCAAAGGTGAATAAAAGCTGAAGAACTTAACCAGCTGTCACCATAATTTTCTCGTTAGTGTGAGAAAATATATCTTCATAGTTGTTAACTATCTCAAACACTGAGTCTAGATGAGTAAGTTCTAAAACTAACCTTACAGGAGGTTGGACATTGCAAAGAACCAAGCGACAGCCGCTTCTGCGTACAGCTTTTAGTGCTTGGACTAGGGGAACTAAACCAGAACTATCCATGAATTCAACTTCTGCTAGATCGATCACCCACAGTTGATCAGGTTGGGGTGTTAGTCCAGCCATCTGTTCGCTCAAGACTGTACCAACCTGTAAGTCTATCCTTCCTTCGGGTTTGAACAAAATCACTTGGTGTTCTTGTGTAAGAGTCATGAATTTAACTGGGTAGTTGAACTGAGCAGTTGAAATGTTCAGAAAAGTGCAAATACATTAATAGTGATTAAGTGTCTACGGTGAAAATACTCTGTTCACTTCATTAATCGGTACTTAATGCAATTATAGTCGATATATATGGATGTGCTATAGAAATCATGGCTAAATAGGGTATAAAATTTGATAGATACCCATAGTATAAGCATAAATGCCTGTTGATTTCGGTAGCGAATTTAACTATTAAAAAATTCTGATGGTTTATATGTAGTTTTATAACTTTTTAATAATTAAATCTCAATCATCTACAGAAAACTCCAATCTCATGATTTCTTGTGGCATTTTGATGAAAAATTCATATAGCAGAATTCACTAGAGACGTTCCAGCCGAACGTCTGTATAGGAGTCAGGAGTGAAAACCGCTGTTAGAGTTTTGATTTTCAGTTTGTACCTCATTCACTTGCAATCTGCTGTAATTCATAATTTTGCTATGCTAGTGGATTTAAATCACGACAAAAACAGGCTACTTCATAATTACCGAGTATTCTCACGCGTTTTTAATCATGAATTATGAATTCTGAATTACTAATTTTGTTGACAGCCTTACCAAAAACAAGCCAATATATAGTAAAAGTAAAAATTTGTAAAGTCGGCGGTGCTGGATGTCTTTTGAGCTAATTTCACTAGAAAACATCCAAGAATTTGCTCAATCTTATGGTTATTGGGCTATTTTTTTGGGAATTTTGCTAGAGAATTTGGGCATTCCTCTTCCCGGTGAAACCGTGACTTTAGTGGGCGGTTTCCTGGCTGGTAGTGATGAACTAAATTACTGGCTGGTTCTGGGTGACGCTGTTACAGGTGCTGTAATTGGCGGTAATTGTGGTTATTGGATTGGTAGGGTTGGTGGTTGGCCTTTCCTGCTACAAGTTGGGAAGATATTCCGCATATCCGAAGCACGACTATTAAGTATTAAAGAGCAATTTAGTGAAAATGCTGCTAAAGCTGTGTTTTTTGGTCGCTTTTTCGCCTTGCTAAGAATTTTCGCTTCTCCACTCGCTGGTATTGCGGAAATGTCCTTTGGTAAATTCTTGGTATATAACTTAGCAGGTGCAACTACCTGGGCTAGTGTAATGGTGACTTTAGCTTTCTTTGCGGGGAGAATTGTTTCCCTAGAACAATTAGTTGCTTGGGTAAGTCAATTTGCAATTTTAGCGTTACTTATCCTGGTTTCTGTGATTGTTGTGTCTATTTGGTGGGAAGCACGCCAAGTTAAGCATACCGGGGAATAGGTGATTGGGGACTGGGGATTGGGAAGAAAAATATTCTCCTCTGCTCCCCTGCTCCCCTGCTTTTTACTTGTTGCTCTGCGCCCAAATGCGGGTAGGTAGACCCCATACGTAAATGAAGCCTTCAGCGGCTTTGTGATCAAATTGATCTTCTGCGCCGTAAGTTGCTAGATCAGGAGTGTAAAGGGAATTGTCACTCCATCGACCAACTATAGTAGCATTCCCTTTAAACAATTTTAATCGCACAACACCTGAAACTCTTTCTTGCGTTTGCTGAATAAAGGCATCTACTGCTGCTTTAAGTGGACTGTACCAAAGTCCGTTGTATACAAGTTTGGTATATGTTTCTTCAATGCCCCGTTTGTACTGACTGACATCTGCTGTTAAAGTCAAGCTTTCTAAATCACGGTGGGCGTTGATGAGAACTACCATTGCTGGTGATTCGTAGATTTCCCGTGATTTAATCCCTACTAAGCGGTTTTCAATCATGTCAATCCGGCCAATACCATGATTACCAACGATTTGATTGAGTTGTTCAATTAACTCAACAGGCTCTTTTGATGTACCGTTAATGGTGGTAGGAAGTCCTTTTTGGAAACCAATTTCTAGATATTCCGGCTCGTTGGGAGTATCCGCTATGGCTTTGGTCATTTCATAGATTTCTTCTGGTGGCTCATTTGCTGGATCTTCCAATGTACCAGCTTCAATACTGCGACCAAGCAAGTTTTTATCTATACTGAAGGGAGAGGATTTTTTTACGGGTGCAGGAATGCCAAATTGCTCACCGTAGGCTATGGTTTGTTCTCGACTCATTCCCCATTCTCTGGCTGGTGCGAGGATTTTGAGGTTAGGATTGAGGGCGGTGCAGGAAACATCAAAGCGTACTTGGTCATTACCTTTACCTGTGCAACCGTGAGCGATCGCATCAGCACCATATTTTGCAGCCGCTTCTACTAAAATTTTGGCAATTAAAGGCCGAGCCAGGGCTGTTCCGAGAGGATAGCGATTTTCATAGAGGGCGTTGGCTTGAATTGCCGGAAATGCGTACTCTTTAACAAATATATCCTTAACATCCGCTACAAGGGATTCACTTGCACCTGATTTCAGGGCTTTTTCTCGAACTGGTTCTAATTCATCTCCCTGACCTAAATCTGCTGCTAGGGTGATGACCTCTTCAACTCCCCATTCTTTTTTTAAGTAGGGAATGCAAACAGAAGTATCAACTCCACCAGAATATGCTAAAACAACCTTTTTGGCGCGACCCATTAGTTTCTCCACTTAGGAAAACAAAGAATGAGTCATTATTATATCTGACTTGCCTAGCGTATATTTTCTTATGCAACAGTAATTCAATTAAAAATTAAAAATTAAAAATTAAAAAACCTTACTCTATAGGCTTTTTATTGAGTTAGGGAATAGATTCTCAGTACAAATATGGTATCTTCAAATTACTTACTTACACAGATATTTTTTCAAGAAACCGTGACTTTGTTCTATTTGTCTTATCCTAAATATGGGTAATAGTTTTTTGGGTGAAACTGTGTTTTTTAGTATTGTCATTCCCACTTATAATCGCTTACCAATTTTGGAAAAGTGCCTCCGCGCTTTGGAGGAACAGAAATTGAGTAATGAAGGATATGAGATTGTTTTAGTAGATGATGGTTCTACTGATGGTACGTTGGACTGGTTAGCAGCACACAAAGATGAGTTTCCTCATGTCCGCTGTTTTGAACAGAATCATGCCGGTCCGGCTGCGGCGCGAAATTTGGGGGTAGAAAAAGCTCACGGTGACACAATTATTTTTATTGATAGTGATTTAGTAGTTTTATCTAATTTCCTGCAAGCTCATACAGATGCTTTAATACAAGGAAGAGAGAAATTAGGAAGCGACAGTTTTTTTACTTATGGTGCTGTAATTAACACCTGTAATTTTGAAAATCCTACTTCAGAACCTTATAAAATCACAGATTTTTCTGCGGCTTTTTTTGCTACGGGTAATGTCGCTATTCCTAAACATTGGTTAGAGAAAGCTGGTTTATTTGATACTGGTTTTCAACTTTATGGCTGGGAAGATTTAGAGTTAGGTGTCAGGTTAAAAAACTTGGGTTTGCAATTAATTAAATGTCCTGAAGCTGTTGGTTATCATTGGCATCCACCTTTTAGTTTACAGCAAATTCCTAAGTTAATTGATCAGGAAATTCAACGGGGAAGGATGGGAGTTTTGTTTTATCAAAAGCATCCTACTTGGGAAGTAAAAATGATGATTCAAATGACTTGGTTTCATCGTTTGTTGTGGGGGATTCTTTCTTTAAATGGCTTGTTGAATGAAAAAACTATGTCTCCATTTTTGCAATGGTTAATTAATATTGGTAAGCCGCAGTTGGCTTTAGAAATTGCGCGGATTTTTTTGAATTGGTATAATGTTAAGGGGGTTTATGCTGCTTATGCTGAGATGATGAATAAATGATTTTCTCACGCAGAGACGCAGAGGCGCAAAGAGAAGAAGGATATAACTCTATTAATTAAGCTCTATAATCCGTAGAAATCTTCATCCAAAATTTGCTCAATCGAAAAAGGACAAATCAGAGGATATTCACTCTCTTCTGGTACACGAATTCCAAATTTAGCCAGTTTAGCTTCTTTAATGGCTAGTTTTCGAGCATCGGGATAGGCTTTTTCTACTGCTTCTATTAAGAAACTTTTGAGAGATGGGGTATCTGTTAAATTATCAATAACTCGCTGACGATGTTCTACAATTGAACTGTACCAACTTGCGTTCATTGAATCGGGGACATTATGCTGAATCTTTAATTTGAGTAGGTGAAATAAGAGAATTTTCAGATTACTTTTGAGAGCATTTTTTTCTGACTTACCTAATTCTATTAACTCCTCAATCAAATGCTCAATATCCAGCGATGCAAATTCATGATTTTGTAACTGCTGAATTGTTTGCTCAATCCATAATTGTAAATCGCGTTCGTACAGCGTGTTAGACATTTTGTAGTTCCGCTTATTGAATAATTGTGTGTTTATGTTTAATATTTTAGCTGATAATCTTTAAATATGCTTTCAATACAGGGGAGAGATTAAATAATTTTTCATTGGTTTCTGATTTGGTTAATAAAAATCGTCGGTTTAATGATTGTATACCGTTAATTACATCTGTTGATGAGGGAGATAATAATTTTTTTATTTCATCTCTGGATAAAGGTTGCTTAGTTTGACTAACTTCTAATAGCATTTGTTTTTCAACTTCAGATAATCTCATCCACGTTAAATAAAACATTGATTTAATATCTTCTGTTAATATCAAATTATTTTCTTTGAGAAATTCTGCAACTTCACCCTGAAATACTTCTTTAATTAAAATGCTGATATACTGTAAATATCGAGGATGACCTTCGTATAACTTAATTAAGTTTAACCAAACTTCTTCATCTTGCAATCTTTGATTTTTTAATATTTCTGTAGCTGCATCACCTAATCCTGATAATTCTAAACAATGACTGGGGTAAAGTTCACTGTCTAAGGATATCATTTCTTGGCATTTTTCCTGACTAATTAAAATGATGGAGCTTTGATGTTCAATTCCTGTAATCATTTGCAGGAAGGTTTGATAATCTTGATGTTCAGGTTTATATTGTCCTGCATATTGACGATGAATAAAGATATTTTCTAAATTATCTAAAATAATTAAACATTTTTTATCTTTAAAAATATCAAACAATTGCTTTAATTTATCATCTATAACTTCTTTAGTTTCTTGTTTGCAAACATTCAATAAATCATCAATAAGTAAATTTAGGGATTTAGGGAATTTTAAACTTCTCCAAATAATTACTTCAAATTGTTGTAAATTTAGATCAACAAATCTCTTAACTAGGGTAGTTTTGCCAATTCCTGATAATCCTAAAACAGAGATTAACGGAGTCTTTTGATTTAATATCCAATTAGAGAGGGTTTTAAGTTCAGTTTCTCTATTATAGAAATTGATTATTTTAGAAGCTAGAGTTAAGTCGTGATAAGATAGTTTATGATGAATATGATTTTCTTGGCTGTTGTTATTATTTTGGGTAGGATATGAACAAAACTTAAAATTATGACTACTTTGTATATTAATAAATTGTGATGATGTTATCTGTAATCTTTCAAATGTAGAACGAAAATTATTTTTTTTAATATCTTCGTCAAAGGCTTTAGATAAAAGTTGCCATAATTCAGCACCTACATCTCCTACATGATTTTTAGTGACATTACATTCTTGTGCAATATCATCATAGGTTTGTCTTTCCCATGTTCCCTGAACTACAGCAATTTGAATGTCATCTAAATGCTTTCCAGTTTTATCAAAAACTATCTTATCAACAAATTTTACAACTTCGTTTACATTCATACAAGCTATACATGGTAAAGGTTTTAACCATTGTAGCTGAACATAATGCCATTTTTTCCGATCTTTTCCGGTTTTTTGCTTAGTATTTTGTAATGAAACAACCGTATAAATCCGTTTATGTAAGACTGTTCAAAATACTGAAGTTCTGGCATTGTTGTAGGTGAGTCAAACAAAATAAGTATTAATATGGAGTACACAATTGTCAAAGATAGCGATAAGTCAAGTAAGCAAGAGAAAGCACAGACTTTAGTAGAGCAACCTAAGTGGACTCTTGCTGAAGTAGCACTATCGGAAAGCACACTTGACCAAATTGACCAGATGGTGGCTTACATAGAAAACAGAGACAAACTTTTGAATGATTGGGAATTCAATCGGTTTCTGAAAACAGGAAGTGCTTTAAGCATTAACTTTTTTGGCGTACCAGGTACAGGTAAAAGCATAACGGCTGAAGCAATTGCTCATAAAGTTGGAATGTCAATTATTAGAGCTAACTATGGTGAGCTTGAATCTTCTTTTGTAGGAGGAACATCTGATAACTTAGCATCAGTTTTCAAAACAGCAGAAGAAACAAAAAGCTTACTATTCTTTGATGAAGCTGATGCTGTACTTAGTAGAAGAATCTCCAATCTATCGCAAGCAGCAGATCATGGTGTTAACTCAGCAAAAAGTACCTTGCTCACTCTCTTAGATAAATTTAATGGGATTATTGTGTTTGCCACAAATCTTTTTGATAACTATGATGAGGCTTTTTTGAGGAGGATTCTTTTTAATATAGAGTTTTTAGCTCCAGATTTAGGAATGAGAGAACAGCTATGGAGATTTCACCTATCTGAAAAAGTCCCGAAGGAAGTCAGTTATGAGCATTTAGCAAATATTAGTGATGGTCTTTGTGGTGGTGATATCAAAAATATCACTATTAAGTTAGGCTTGAAATTGTTGACTGGAAAGGTAAAAAGTATTGATGAGCTTTTAGTCAAAGAAGAAATTCAAAAGTACACAGAAGTAAAAATCCGGCATAAGAGAAAAGCACTTTTAGCCGAAACTCCTGTGAATGGATCTGATAAAAATATTATGGAGCAAGAATTTTATGCCAATTGATCCAATATCTTGGGCAATAATTATAGGAAGCTTCTTGGCTGGAGCTGCTGTTGGTTATTTTTGGGATGAAATTAAGGAATGGGCTAGTCGAATGCTAGGCTATATCCTTGATGCCGTTAACATAGCAATTGAACTTACATCAGATGCAACTGTTTATCTTGTAAAAAAAGGCGCTCGTTTTTATAAGAGGATAGAAGTTTTTGTCAGAAATCGTTACTCTAATATGACAACCCTTAAATACAGAGAGGAGGAAGTTGCCGAAGTCCCGGCTGAAGTTGAGGAGCAATTTAAGAGAAACGACAAAGTAAAAGTTATGCAACAGGCAACTTAGGAGATAATCAGTTATGGATAAGCAAGAAAGCCTTCAAGATAAGTTTAGTAAGCTATTCAACAATATAACGAGCATCCCTAAGAAACTTGCAGATGCTGTTGAGGAGGGATTGCAAGAAACTTCTAAGTTAGTCTGTGTTCAAGAAGGATTGTTGAATTTTGATCGAATTGAAGAAGACGTGAGACGGATACAAGGAGATATGAAAGCCAGAGGTGATATAGTTCTTGGCAGTCATCTTATCTTAGATGATGAACGGAACTTTATGGAAATTCGGACTTACACCAAGAGAGATGATAAGACTTTTGTCATCACAGTTGATGCTGAAGTAAAACGAGTAACTAATATTCCCTCTGACATTTTAGAAGAACTAGAAAATAAAGGGCGTGTTGAACTCAATTTAAAATTTTAGCAAGTAGTAAGTAGGTTGGGTTGAGGTAACAAAACCCAACACATAATTTTTTGTGTTTTTAGTCATCTTTAGATGACTTTTGCTATTAGCAAGGAAATTCATTTCCTTGCTGGATAAACCCCTACTTTATATTTTGACAAAACCCTTTATTTATAAATATCCCCACGCGCACCAATAGCAGTAATGACATACAGTTGATTAACTGTATCCTCAATAAATAAAATCCTATATTTACCCACTCTTAAACGACTTTCTTCTCTACCCTTTAATGGTTTAATATCAAGATTTTCTGTTCCTGTGATTAAACCATCCAACGCATGAATAATTCTTACTCGATCTTCAACTCTTAATCGTTCAAGATATTTTTGGGCAGGTTTTAAAATAATATAATCAAGCAAAATCTTCTCCTAATAATTGACGCTTTAATTCCTGAGATGAAATTCCTTTATCCTTTCCTGTAAGATAATCTTGTAATGCAGATGCACTCATATCTAACAATTCATCATCTACATCTTCATCATTGTCATTAGTTTGTTGATCAGCAACATTCATTTTCTGGATAAACTCTAATACATAAGTTAATTGTTCATCAGGAATGAGACTGATTTGTTTTAATATTTCTTGGCGAATAGTGGTAGAATTAGTCATAAGTAAAACTCCTATTTTTTGTCACATAACTATGATGTGTGTAAAATTATCATCAAGGTGAAACTTAATATTGTTTGACATTTTCACCTTTTAAGATTTTTTCAACTAAAGATGATTTATCTCCCTGTAATTGTTTAGCAAAAGCTTCTCCCTCTTCAATTTGCTGTCTAATTTCTTCTCTGTGATCATGATAATAAGTTAAAGCTGCATAAACATCTGCTAAAGTAATAGTAGGATGTTGATAAATAATTTCATCAGGTGACATTCCCATCCTTTCATGCCAAATGACAATATCTTGAACCTTGATCCGATGTCCAGCAATACGGGGTTTTCCTCCACATACTCCAGGAGTAATAACTATATGTTCTTTGCTAACAGATAGAGTAGTCATAACCTGTGATTTTCATAAATTGGTAAATCCTCTTATATTCTATCACATTAAATTATTGATTCAAACTAATTTTACTATCAATTTTCTTTCGTGGTGTCAGGTTTTAGCATTACTAAACCCCTACATGATGATATTTTTATTGTTTATTTAACCATCCTTTTAAATTAGATACTTTACTAAAATAATTAATTCCCACATTAGCTAATACCTGTTGAATATTAGTATTCTCAAAATCTTTGGTATTTTCACGAAAAAATACTTTGGAAATTGATAAATTATTCTGAGCATGAGCTAAAATCACCTGTAAAATAAAATCATCTCTTTTTTGATTTTTTCCAGGTAATACAGGATTATTTAAAGTAGTTTCTAAGATTTCAATACTTGGTTCAATCAACTCACCATGATTTTTCAAATATTCGAGAATATTCAAAAAACGTTTTCTAAAATCACGTAGTAATTTTCCATAGTCAATCAAACAAAGTTCTAAATAATTGACAAAAGAGTCAGAATTAGCTAATTCTTTATTCCTCTTACCTTCATTCATCTCTATTTGAATAGTTTGAGAAAAAGATTGACTACGTTTTTCTTCTCTTTCTATCGCTACTAGGGTTTCCATCAAGCAAATACTGGGAATCACAACCTTGATTTTATCTGAAGATTGATAAATAAAATCTTCTAATTCTTCATTTCTCCCTTTGGCAATTGCCATGATGGAATTAGTTTCTAAATAAATAATTATCATAATAATTGTAGCTCCTCTGTAGTGATTTCATCTAAAAGAGCAAATAAACCAATTTCCTTTATTTCTTCAATGTAAGGAGGATTTTCACTTTTCCAATGATAATCTAAATCTCTTAACCAGGATTGAATTAAGGTTATTAGAGTAGATTGAT
>RDYJ01000104.1 GCA_004293145.1 Nostocales cyanobacterium
AGAAGTCCGTTTATATTTTTCTGCCATTAACCAGCAAAATTCCCGTAATGATTTTAATCTTTGTCCAGATATGATAGTTAATTCACTATGTTGTCCTGGTGTTTCACAGTGAAGTAGACAACCAGATGTGAACCTTTTAATAAAATCTGACTGTAGCGATCGCAGTAAAGTAATCCAATCCATTTATGATATTTTTAATATCTTTTTATATTTCTCTATCATTTTGATTGAATTATTTTATTAAAAAATCTGGTTTTAGTAAACAAGATCCCCGATTTATTCAAAAAATAGGGGATCTATATCTATTTCCTAGAAAGTCACCTGTTCACCAGGTTTAGGTGCAATTACCCGTGTAGCTAAATTGTTTTTCTCTAATAACACCTGAAATTCTTCAATACTTCCCGTAGCTTGCAGAAATTTATTTAACAATCCCTCAAATAATACATCCCCTCCAGCTGCTGTAGGTAACATAATTTGAGGTTGTAACCACCGAGCAACTTCTAAAGCACTACTCATACCTTTAATAATTGGACCCAGGATAGGTAAACCCAAATCAATAATTGGTGTAATCACTACATTAATTGGTGCAAGCTGTTTAAGCTGGGGTGAATGATATCCATGAGGTTCATAATAGAGTGTTAAACCACTTACCAACTCTTTGAGGAAATAAGCATTTTCCAACAAAGTCGGTCCAATGGGAGAACCAGGAAGGGCTTGAATTTCTACCTGATTATTCAAGCTGAAGGTTTCACCATGATTGAGGGTGGTTACATTGGTATAACCCAATTCCTTGACTACTTTAGCGGCATTGATAGACGCGACAACTGGAATATTCTTCTTAAGCTGCTTCAGGGTTGGAGGGTGAGCATGATCTTCCAAACCCTGAGATAACAAAATCAAATCTATACTTTCTGGTATTGGCCGATCTTGAAGTCGAGAACCTTTAAATAACCAATCCAAATTATTAAAAGTCAAGGAATCAACTAACCAAGGATCTAAGAGTATCCGGTGTCCACCAATTTCTATCAGCCAACTATTGCTGTCTAACCAAGTAAAATACATAGCAGTTAAGGTAGTAAGAGTAACGACTGATTTTATTATCAAACATTCTCTTAGAGGTTGTTTTAAAAGTTTCTGGCTGTAACTTTAGGCACTTATTGATCGCGAAGCGTGGCGTAGCCATTCCCCCCTAACCCCCCTTAACAAGGGGGGAACTGGAATCAAAATCCCCCTTTCCAAGGGCGATTTAGGGGGATCTAAAAGTTTTTGATACCTTACTAAGGACTTTTCAAACATTCTCTTAGCACTTGTTCCCGAAGTGATCGTCAAAAACAATCTACTAAAATCTAAAATCTAAAATTCTTCTACCTCCTTACATTTCCTTAGCGCCTAACATTTGCAAGAGTTTTTCCACATTATCCAAATTGCCAACAATGCGCCGAATGGGATGAGGCCAAACCTTAACTAAAGTCGGAGTTGCCGAAACCTGATCAATTTCTGCTTGCTCTGGATGTGTTAAAACATCAATTACCTTGAGAGTGTAAGGATAACCGAGCGATCGCTCTAATAATTCGTGTAAATGTTCTAAAATACGCTCTGTATTTATACTATGCCCAGCAACAAACAGACGCAAAACATACCCTTGACCATGAAGTTTTCCTGGTGGATGCAGATGATTTTGCTGGTATCGTGGTGCTATCTCTGCACGGTCTAAGCGCACGATTAAATCATGATCTTCCCAGAGTTGGGGAAATGAAGAACGATAAGTAGCCAACACCATGCGATCGCACAAACCTTCTTGCCAAGGGACTGTTTGCCAGACTAGATCCCCCGTGCCAAAAATTGCTTTCAGCACTGACTGATGACGCATAACTGCCGGATAAGCCTCCGCAAAGGTTTGAATCTGTTGTGTACGTGGATTTAACCAATGATCAATAGTTGCTGTATAAGAAGGTACTAAAAAATGAGGCGGCTCTGGTAAATCTAGGATTTCTTGCAAAGCCGCACACAAATGCAAATGCCATCGACCCTGCTTACTAGGGTCAATACAGTAAATTAAATCTCCTCCAGGTGTAAACAAAGCAATACCTTTAAACAACTGGGATTGAGATAGTTTCTCTGTAATCAACTTGGTCATAGAATTTGTGGCACTGGGGATTGGGGAATGGGGACTGGAGATTGGGGAACAGGAGGGAGAAAATTTTAGATTTGAGATTGTAGATTTTAGATTGGAGATAACAAAAACAATCCAAAATCCACAATCCACAATCCAAAATAAATAACTCCTCACTCCTGACTCCTGTACAGACGTTTCGCCGAAACGTCTCTACTGACTCCTGACCCCTATCAATCCTTATACACGACCCCGGAGGAATTGCATCATTTCATTGGGAGTTGGTGACATTTCTATAGCTGTTTCTTCAGTAATCCGACCTTCTTGGTAAAGATTGAATAGAGATTGATTCATGGTAATCATGCCATCAAAACCAGCTTGTTTCATCAATTCCGAAATTTCATCATATTTACCATCTTTAATCCACTCTTTGACCGCCTCAGTATTGATCAGGATATCGTGGAAAGCTGCCCGTTTGCCATCTGTGGTGCGGCACAGACCCTGGGCGATGATCGCCACCAAAGACTCAGAAACTGCCACCCGCATTGCATCCTGCTCATCACCTGAGTACAAATTGAGAATCCGTTCAATAGTTTTCACAGCACTGTTAGTGTGCAGTGTTCCCATCACCAAGTGACCAGTTTGAGCCGCTTTCAGAGCAGTATTTACAGTTTCCTTATCCCGCATTTCCCCAACGAGAATCAAATCTGGGTCTTCCCGCAAAGCTGCTTTGAGAGCATTATCAAACTTGCGGGTGTGCATTCCCACTTCCCGTTGCTTGACCAAAGACTTGCGACTTTGATGAACAAATTCAATAGGATCTTCAATGGTAATAATATGCTTAGGCATCTCTCGATTGATGTAGTCAACCATTGCCGCCATTGTCGTCGATTTACCAGAACCGGTCGGACCTGTCACCAAAATGAGCCCTTTGTGATAATGGCAAATATCCCGAAAAATTGGTGGTAATCTCAACTGATCCATTGACAATATTTTCAGTGGAATTAACCGCAGCACCATTGCATAGCCACGAAGAGAATCAAAAACGTTAATCCGTACACGGGCAAATTCGTACTGCGTCGCACCGTCAAATTCTAAGTTGTCTTGAAAGCGTTGGATTTCTGCATCAGTCATAATTTCCCGTAACCAACTGACAAAGGTGGCTTTATCCGTTTCTGGGTAACTCGTGGTTTGAATTTCCCCCCGGTTACGAAAGCGGGGTATTTCGCCTACTCCCAAGTGAACGTCAGAAAATCCTTGATCAAATGCTTCCTGTATCAACTGCGCTAGGCTTAATCCCGAAGGCGCTTTAGGCGTGGCTGGAACAGCTGGCATTGGTGGAGGTGCAACTGAACGTTGAGCCATCCCTGGGGGTGGTGGAGGTGCATTGCTGACAGCGGAATTAGCCTTCCTCTCTGTTGACATCTGCACTGTTTGCGTAGGGTTGCTACTACGCGGTGCCATTGATGTTTGGATGGGTGGTGCCGATGGTACTGGTGGTACAGGTGGTTGTCTGCGGGGTTGTGATTCTGTCATATATTTTCAACTTGGGTAGGCAAAAATTAAATCGACAATTAATTTCCTGGTTATGTCAATGACAGACAACAACCTCCATCTGTGTTTTTTCGCCTCTAGTTCCAGGATTTATCCGCTACATATAGCAGTCCGATCTGATTGATGAAATCACTCGTCAAAGTAGGTAACTCTTCACAGGAAACAGGCACAAAGCACAGTAGAAGTAGGTGTACTGACTTTTCTCAAAAATCAAATAGGATTCCTATACATATTCTTTAATCAATATAACCTTGTTTTACACCGGTAAATCTTCAGCAGGATCACGAAAATATTTCAGGATTTGATAGTGTTTTTTCATACAGTACATTTAACCTACGGTAATTGTCAGATGTGAAATAAAAATTTTCTCAAAAATTACTACTTATAGTCACCCCCACAACCACAAAATCACCAGCAGGTGATTTTTCACCCCTTGTCAGAGAATTATGAGAAACAATCCTAATTTTTATAAGAAATGTTAAGCAAACTGAGATATACATTTTGGGGATTAGCTTTTGGCTTTTCTATTCATCAGGGTATATTCCTCAAGGCATATACTCCACTACCACTCACTCCTCAACCCTGACGGAGGCTTCGCTTTCATAATTACAAAAAATTAAGTGTAAAGTTTAGTAAAGAAATGCTCATCTTTCCTGGAAGTTTCTATATACTGGATTTCACTGAATCAAAACAGTTAACTCGTAAACAGCGAGCCATAACTGAAGTTCAACTTTAAACTTTGCTGTGTAATTAGGAGGATAAAGTCATGGTTTCGGCTCAAAGCTCTAATCAAGGAAAGACGTACTCCTTGTTGATGATTAAAAGCTTTTTAATCTGGACGTTCACATTGGCAGTATGTCTACTAGTAGTGGGTTTCCCATTAGTAGTTGTTATGGCTACTGTCGGATGCCTATTATCCATAGTCCTGCAATCTGTAATGCCTGTCAGTGCAGTGCTGCTGGTAGCAGGTGGTTTAATCATGTTCAACGTTTTGACAGTGTTGATCGTGGCCGGTGTACTAACTGCTAAAGGCGTTCATCCCAAGGAAGTTAAATGGTTAAGCTGGCTACATGGTGAAGCGGATAAAGTGCAGACCACCGTTTATGCTGCTTGTCCTTTAACTTGCGAACTCAAATAATAAACATTACTGAATTCGATAAACAGTACATCTGCCCGGTCAATCCGGGTTTTTTCATTTTTGGGGGAACTCTTAACAGGGAACAGGCAGGAAGTAGTATATTATTTTCCCCATCTCCCCGTTCCCTTGTCAGTTGTCAGTTGTCTAATGTCTAATGACTAATGACTAATGACTAATGACTAATGACTAATGACTAAAAAAGTTGGCATTATATTGGGTACTCGTCCAGAGGCCATTAAACTAGCACCAGTAATTCAGGTTTTCCAAAGTTCTCCAGATTTGCAAGTGCAGGTAATTCTCACAGGACAACATCGGGAGATGGTTGCACAGGTAATGCAACTGTTCAACTTGAAAGCAGATCATAATTTAGAGATTATGCAGCCTCAACAATCTCTGAATGATATTACCTGTCGGAGTTTGCAAGGTTTAGAAGCTTTATTTAGAGAACAAAAGCTAGATTTAGTTATAGTCCAGGGAGATACGACAACGGCTTTTGCAGCAGCTTTGGCGGCTTTTTATCAAAAAATCCCCGTTGGTCACGTCGAAGCGGGGTTAAGAACTGATGACTTATTTAATCCTTATCCAGAAGAAGCGAATAGAAGATTAATTTCCCAAATTACTCAATTACATTTTGCTCCTACTTCCCTCGCGGTGGAAAATTTACAGGCTTCTGGTGTGTTAGGAGAAATTCACCTGACGGGTAATACGGTAATTGATGCGTTGTTGAATGTGGCTGCAACTAACCCAGCTTGTGAGATATCGGGTTTAAACTGGGGTGAATATCGGACAATTTTGGCCACAGTCCATCGTCGGGAGAATTGGGGAGAACCACTGCAAGCGATCGCTCAATCATTTTTACAGATTTTGGATCAGTTTCCTGATACAGCTTTATTATTGCCTTTACACAGAAACCCCACAGTTAGAGAACCATTACAGCAATTATTAGGTGATCATCCCCGAATTTTCTTGACAGAACCATTAGATTATGCTCAATTAGTAGGAGCAATTGGGCGATCGCACCTATTACTAACAGACTCTGGTGGTTTACAGGAAGAAGCTCCCAGTCTTGGTAAACCGGTACTCGTTCTCAGAGACACCACAGAAAGACCGGAAGCAGTCACCGCAGGTACAGCGAAATTAGTGGGAACCCAAACAGAAAGTATTGTTGCTGCTGCAAGTGAGTTACTTAGTAACCCATTCGCCTATACAGCAATGGCTAATGCAATTAACCCTTTTGGTGATGGCCATGCAGCAGAACGCATTTTGCAAATTGTGAAAAATTATTTGGGTTAAGGAAACTGGGGACTCTTTACTGGTGACTGGTGACTGGGGACTCTTGACTGGGAAGATAACTTCTACGCTTTACCTGCTACCTATTATCTATTATCTATCACCTGTCACCTGTCACCTATTCCCACTAACTAATACCCAAAGCGCCACGAGTAGCTGGACCAACTATCCCATCGACAAGGAGATTATTCTGTCGTTGAAAGTTGCGGACTTGGCGAGTAGTGTCTGGTCCATAAACACCATCAACTCTAATACCTAAAGCCCGTTGTACCACTCTCACACGCTCACCTCTAGCTCCTGGTCTCAGAAAAACTCGACCACCCACACCAGGACCAGGACGACTATGAGAATTTCCAGGCTTCATCCCAAGCCATTTTTCAGCTACATAATTTCCTTGGTAACGTCCAGAAGTAATTTGAGCATAACCATTGCTTACATTTCCTGTATTCCCAATGTTTGTACCATTAGGGACACAAGTTACAGAAGAGTAATCACTACCAGGACCCTTGCGGATATATAAACAATTACCATTAGTTCTCACATAATCTGCTGAAGCTTGTTGAACTTGAGACAGAGAAGCAACTAAAACACTAACACCCGCCAAGGTTAACCAAGCGGAAGACTTCAGTAATTTTTGCCAGTTAAATAGCAACTTGGGAAGATTCAAATCCACATTAACGGGAGTCTCTTCATTGGCCATGTACATATAGGAATAAGCCATATATTCCATGATTTTCTGCTCCTTGATGTAAAAACTGGGAATATTACAAACAGTGACTGTGATTTTTTCTAGATTTAATCTAGATGTATTTTATACTCTTTAATTAGCAGAATTTTTTACACCTTATTACGCCCTTTCAACTGTCACACTATAGTATTTTTGACGAAATCATAACTTACTGAACTAAACAGTAATTTTAATTGCCAGCGTGATGCAAAGTATCAAAATTATCAGAACGAATCTGACTACCATTACGCCAAACTTCTACCTTATCTGGACTAACTAAGTATGAAAAAGTACCGTTATCTGCTCTATATTTATTTTTACCAACATTCCAAGCAGCTATCTTGACAGGTTTACTGGCATCTTGCTTTGATTGGCCAATATAAAATAGTTGACCATTTTCTTCACAGACTTGGACACGAATTTTTGCCGTTTCACCTGTGATAACTGTCATCCCAGCGCATTCATGATCAGTTGTTAGAGATGGAATATTAACGGGAACTAGTTGTGAAGGTGAAACTGGTTTATTCTCAGGTTTATTTAATGGTAATTTAGCAATATTTGAAGAAGATAAGATTCCCAGAGGATCAACAGCTAACCGACTATTTTTATACAACTCAAAATGTAAATGCGGGGCTGTACTATTACCTGTAGATCCCATTTCTGCAATTATTTGGCCTTGATTAACTTCTTGACCTTTGCTAACTAACAAACGATTATTGTGTCCATAGACTGTCATTCTACCATCGGGATGCTGAATTTCTATAAAATTACCTAATCCCCAATCATCCCAACCAACTTTAACCACTGTACCTGATGCAGCCGCAAAAATAGGAGTACCAATAGCACCTGCAATATCAATTCCTTCGTGTTGATGTTTACGGAAACCTTGAGAAACAATCCCGTGAGTAGGCCAGATTAAAGTCGTATCTGCGGAAGAACTTGGTTTAACTAGGGAAGTTTTGATGATCTGAGGAAACGCAGATGTAGCTGTACCTACAAAAACTGTGAAAGATATAATCCCAATCAAGGTATAACGACAAAACCGAGAAATAGTATTTTTTTTCATAAAAAACTCTTGGGTTCTTTATTTGCTGTTTCAGCATTTCTCACCTAACATCAGGAAAATTGCTACATTTATAGCTGGTGACAGATTTAACCGTTTGTTGGGATCTAACTTTGATCGTCAACCATATTATAGATGTATAACTAAAATTGCGATCAAGGATAGACGAGGAAAAAATTTAAATCCTGTTCATCCTGGAATCTTAAAAATCCTGATTTTGACAATCACATATACTAGAAATAGATATTTGTAGCATCTGCTAAACTACAACCCATTGCATTTTTGAATGCTGAGAGAAAACAGTTAGAATCAGAAAGAAAACGTTTAGAAGCTGAAGAAAAAACCCGTAAACTAACAGAAATGTTCAAGAGTTTAGGGGTTGATATTGAAAGTTTAAGTTAGTGAGTTGAGTTGCAGAGACGTTGATGCTAACGTCTCCACATTATTAATCAGGATTTGCTTTCAGCTTCAGTTAAAATTAACTCTGCTGCTGTTTCTTCATCTTCTCGTGGTGGTAAACCATACATTGAGCGATAGAGATGATCGTACTGTTTAGCAGATTCATACCAACTGAAGTTTTGAGTCATACCCCGTTTTTGTAATTCTTGCCATTGGGGTTTGAAACGGAAACCTTCCCAAGCGCGAATCATACAGGTGAACAGGTCTAAAGGTTCATAGCGGTCAAAACAATAACCTGTACCTGCTTCATTTACAGGGTCATAATGTGATACAGTGTCAACTAATCCACCAGTACGGCGGACGATGGGGACAGAACCATAACGTAAAGCCATCATTTGGCTGATACCGCAAGGTTCAAAACGGCTAGGCATTAAAAAGGCATCAGTACCAGCATAGATGCGACGAGAAAGAGCATCATTATAAAGTAGGTAAGTGGCCATTCTGCCAGGGTAGCGGGACGCTAACTGCCACATTTGGGTTTCATAATAGCGATCGCCTGTACCCAGTAGTATAAACTGGGCATCTGTATAAGCCATAAAGCGGTCAAGAATTTGTAAAACCAAATCCAGACCCTTTTGTTCTACCAACCTACTCACCATGCCAATTAAAAAGGCACCAGAGTTAACTTCTAAACCCATTTCTTCTTGCAAGGCAATTTTATTAGCTTTGCGTTTGTCCAGGGTGTCAGTGGTAAAAGTTTGGGTGATGTATTTATCGTTAGCAGGATTATAAACATCAGTATCTATACCGTTGATAATTCCTGATAATTTCCCGCTAATAAAAGATAGTAAGCCTTCGATTTGTTCACCGTAAGCAGGTGTCTTAATTTGCTCTGCATAAGTGGGTGAAACCGTATTTACCCTATCAGCAAACTGCACTGCGGCAGCCATAGTATTGTGACCTTGCATATACCAAGGACACCAAGTAATTTTCTCCAAATACCAGCGCCAAGGACCTTGATAAGCAAGATTATGGATTGTAAATACAGTGGTAATATCTGGGGATTGGTTCAACCACACGGGTAACATTCCTGTGTGCCAATCGTGACAATGGACAACTTCTGGCTTCCAGTAATTCCAGCAAAATTCTGCTGCACCATTGGAAAATAGGGTAAACCGCCAATCTTCATCCTCTCCACCATAAATGCGCCGGGGTGTGAAAGCAGGATGTCCAAATAAATACAAAGGAACATCAGTACCAGGCAGAACACTTTCGTAAACTGCAAAGTCCTGAAACATGGCGTATCCCTTCCAAATCGGGTCTTTGGGGACTTCCATTTTATCTGGCAGGAAACCATAATAAGGCAAGAATATCCGGACATCATGCCCCATTTGTCTTAAAACTTTGGGTAATGCACCCACTACATCACCCATGCCGCCAATTTTGGCAATGGGAGCAGCTTCGGCTGCAACAAATAGAATACGCATGGTAATTGGTATTGGTAATTGGTAATTAGTAATTGGTAATTGGTGATTGGTGATACAATTTTGGATTTTGGATTGTATTTCATGAACTCCAATCTAAAATCTAAAATCTAAAATTTTTCTCCCCAATTCCCAGTCACCTTATGAACCACGTTTAATCTCGGTGAATATTTCCTCCAAGATGGGTGTAGCTCCTTGTTGCCGTAAAATTTTGGCTAGTTCTATACCCAGATTTTCAGCATCTTGGGCTTTACCAGTCACCGTATCTTTTACCAGTTTTTGACCATCAACACTAGCTACAATACCAGTTAATGTTAATTCGTCACCTTTAATTTCTGTGTTTACACCAATGGGAACTTGACAACCGCCTTCTAAAGAGCGGAGGAAAGAGCGTTCTGCCAGACAGCGATCGCGTGTTTGCGGATGTTCAATAGCTTTGAGAATGGAGATAACTTCTTGATCATCAGCACGGCATTCTATCCCCAAAGCACCTTGGCCAACAGCATGAAGGGAAACTTCTGGTTTTAAAATTTGATGAATGCGATCGCTTTTTCCCAATCTTTCTAAACCGGCTACCGCTAAAATCAAAGCATCATATTCACCCGCATCTAGTTTTGCCATGCGTGTAATTAAGTTTCCCCGCACATCTTTAAATGTAAAATGGGGAAACTTATGGCGTAATTGTGCCAATCTTCGCAGAGAAGATGTACCAATCACCGCACCCTCTGGCAGAGTTTCCAGAGATTGGCCTTTGTATTTTTCATGGAATACCACAGCATCAGCCGGGTTTTCCCGTTCGGTAATTGCTGCCAGTGCTAAACCTTCTGGTAAATTAGTAGGCAAATCCTTGAGGGAATGAACCGCAAAATCAATCTCTTGATTGATCATTCCCAGTTCCAGTTCTTTGGTAAATAGTCCTTTATCGCCAATTTTGGCTAATGCTACATCCAGGATTTTGTCACCTTGGGTAGACATGGTATGGACTTCAAAATTGATATCAGGGAAGCTTTTCTGAAGTTGCTCTTGTACCCAATATGTTTGAACTAGAGCTAAATCGCTTTTACGTGAACCAATACGAATAGTACGAGAAGGGCTAGAAACTGAAGTCATAAAATAATTTGTCAAACCAGGCGATAAATTCACATTGATCTAGACTACCGCAGCAAGTGACTTACCGGATGGAATCACTCTCTTTACATTCGGTTACATTTGTCTGATATCAACAACAGCCACAAGGTTGATAAAATTTCAGGTATATTTTTACATAGTTTATTTTTAAACATCTACCTATATGCAGATTTTTTTAGTTACCATCATGATGATTGATGTTGGCACTATGTCCTTGATGGTAAGTGCTGCATCTATTTTGCAATCAATTACATTGGTATTTTTATTCTTCTTAGCCAGTCAAAATCAGGGGGTTGGTATTTATGCCCTTGGTACAGTATTATCAGCTTTGGGATTTCTGATTTTTCCCCTCCGCTTATTGTTAGCAAATTTATTAGATCCAATATTACTTTTGAATTTGCGATTTTTGGGTAACTTATTGATGACCAGTGGACAAATAATGTACACTATTGGCATTGCTAAATTTCTCAACAAGAAACTAAATTATCTAATTTTATTGGCTGTTAGCTCTACATTTTTATTTACTCAGATTTATTATGTCTATATTAAAGATGATTATTTATCCCGAAATTTGATTACTATTTTATCTATCACAATTATCCATCTTTTAGCATTTTATTATCTGATTGTTAATATAGATAGATCAATTTTGGGTTCTTCTATTTTTACTGCGCTTACTTTTATAATTCAGATTATTTTTTCTCTCAGTCGTGTTGTGATAGTACCAATGACTAACACCAAATCTTTCATGCAACCAAATAGCATAAATATCATCACATTTTGGTCAATATTTTTATTTGATTACCTGCGAAACTCTGGCTTTATGATGATGGTCAATCAACGACTGCATCAAGATTTACGTACATTAGCTACAACAGATTTTTTAACAAAGGCGCTAAATCGTAGAGCAATAGAAAAGTATTTACATCATGAAATAGGCAGATTTGAACGTAGTAAAACACCCTTTAGTTTAATTTTAATAGATGTTGATAAATTCAAATTAATTAATGATAATTATGGGCATAATTGCGGAGATATTGTTTTACAGAACTTAGTTAACACCCTCAAACAATCTCTCCGTTCTCAAGATTTGGTAAGTCGTTGGGGAGGAGAAGAGTTTCTGATTTTATTGCCAAATACCCATCTTGAAAGTGCATTTTTGATTGCTGAAAGGTTGCGAATAACAGTTGCAGAAAATCCAGTCGGTGAGGAAAAAATATATTATACTATTAGTTTGGGTGTTGCTACTTTTGAAAAGGCTTATATTAATTCACTAACTTCATTTTTTATTGCTCTTGATCAAGCTCTATATCAAGCTAAAGCAAATGGTCGTAATCAGGTGGTTGTTGTGCCGAAATTGACTAAATTTATTGACTGAATCCCAAATTGCTCATTCAGATAAAGTAGTCTTGGGAGGGAAGTTTAAATTTGAAAAATATGCTAAGAATAACTTGGGTTCATTCATAACTCTATTATTTTATCTCTATGAGTCGTTCCGCTTGTTTAATTTTTAACCCAGTTGCAGGTCAAGGTGATCCAGAATTAGAACTAGATCAAATTAGGTCAATATTAGAACCAGAAATTAAATTAGATATTTATCTCACCACCGAAGCAATTGATGCTGATGAACTCGCACGTGCAGCAGTAGAAAGGGGAGTAGAAGCGATCATTGCTTCTGGGGGAGATGGGACATTATCAGCAGCAGCGGAAGCGGTAGTTAATACTAATATTCCCTTGGGAATTATTTCACGAGGAACAGCAAATGCTTTTGCCACAGCTTTAAATATTCCTGATACAATTGCGGCGGCTTGTCAGACAATTTTACAAGGTAAAACCTGGACAGTAGATGTAGCCTCTTGTAATGATCGGCTCATGGTATTATTAACAGGTATTGGCTTTGAAGCAGAAACAGTAGAAAAGGCAGATCGGGACACAAAAAATCGTTTTGGCATGATGGCTTATATCTTAGCAGGAATTCAAGAATTAGGAAACTTACAGAAATTTGCTGTAGAAATTGAAACCGAAGATAAAATTATTAAAACTATCGCCTCAGCCGTGACAGTGGCAAATGCTGCACCTCCCACTTCAGTTTTAGCTCAAGGACCATCCGGTATTATTTTTGATGATGGATTATTAGATTTAACAATTGTATCTCCAGAGAATAAAACAGGGGCGATCGCAGCCACATTTCATTTATTCCAAACAGCTTCTACAGGTACACCTGTAGAACGGAATGACATTGGTTATTTGCGAGCCAAACAATTTAAAATCACAACTGACCCACCACAAAAAATTGTTGTAGATGGGGAAATAGTCGGCACAACTCCTGTAGAAATTAAGTGTATACCAGCAGGATTGAGGGTTTTTGTTCCATTTGTCAAAGAAGAAATTCCCACAGAAAAACTCGAGGGATTACCTAACTTAACTGTGGAAATCAAAGACGCATCTACCTAAGAATTCAGGAGTCAGGAGTCAGAATAGCTGAATAAGCTAAAACTCATCTAATTTAAATATTAGGGCGGGCAGGGATGCCCACCCCACAAGAGTTAGACTTATTTAAGTTATACAGTTTAAATGCGGGACAGCTTATATACAGCTACAGCGAATTTCATCTCAGTGAGGTACACTCGCGGCGGGCAGCCCATTGATCATTTATGGTTATACCTCATATACCTGCAATCTGCTGTAAATTACTCACTAAATTATTCCAGCACCTTTACCACGGCTGTCTGTTTTTTCTGTTAACTCACCTTCTTTATCTTCATTAACTTCTCTGAGTTCTTCCAAACGTTCTGCGGTGTCTTCAACCATTTTCTGCCGTGCATCACCGGGAGTTTCATAATACATTTCTGGTTCAACTGGATAGTTATTTAACAAACCTTCCTGATCTACAGTGTAACCATCTGTAGTGCGGATACTTCCTGCATTTGTTTGGTCATCAGTGGACGCACTAGAAAGATTTTCTTCCGTGGGAACGTGTTTATAATGTTCTCCTTCTCTGGCTATCCGTGCGGCTGTTTCTGCGGGAATAATTCCCCGATCATAGCTATCTGCATCAATGCGATGAGTAGAATCTACTGTTTTTTTTGCTGGTGTATTAGCCATAAATTTAGTCCTTTGTAATTATGTTCAAAATAACTTCGAGAACTAGATTACTTTTTTCTAACCGCTCAAGATACTATCTTAAGAAGTGAATTAATTAGAAATTTCAACTAACATAATATATCTGGAGATATAAGTAGAAAGGCGCAAAAAAACAGAAGTATGTAACAAAACGTAAAGTTGCCTAAAAACCTCTCCCCTCCAGCATAGCTGCCTCCTGCCTTGCCATCACGACAATTTTTAACGCCGACCTACTTATGTTAAAGTAATCATACTTTTGAAAACCATGTTTTTTGTTGGACTGAAAACAATCAACTGACAAAAAATGTAGGGTAGATAATAGCAACCCTACATTAAATCAGTAAATAGATTTATCGTAATGATTCTGAAAAATCCTAACCTAAAAGTTGTTGTTTGAATGAATTAACCTTGTGGGATAATTCTTGGCGAGTTTCAACTTTGATGAGATAACGGAAAGTAAACCAGATGGCATAGAATATGCCAATTATCTCAAAAATGGGCGCTAATAACAGCACACCACTAACTGCATCAAGAACAGCGATTACTACCTTAACAGTGATAAATGCAGACAAAATTAAAACAATAGTTAAGATAGCCTGCTTGTTTTTGTCAAAAAAACTACCTAGATAATTTGGTAGTTGGTCTAAGAAGTCAACAATTTGTCTGCTAATTCGCTGCCATTGGCTTGTGGGCGCTGTACCTGGTTGTAATTTGGGTAAGTTCCCAGTTCCTGCACCTTCAAGGGATAATGCACTTTCAGGCGAACCTGAATTCAATGTCTCTGGTAGCTGTTGTTGAGTTTCCATAACGTTGCCATTTGGCAGAACAGTGTTAATGAGTAGCTGGACGTAAATAAATATAACAGTCTAGACCCATAATACCAAGTCAAAAATGTTTCAGTTTGTATCTTGATTACTTACCCTTGACCATAAACATTTATTTAGTCCACCAACTGAGAAATATTAATTGTTCACAACTTTAGCTTTTTGGTGATGCAACAGTAGCTTTGACAATTACATTTTTTACACCATTGATTTCTTTAGACAAAGGTTCAATTTTGGCTAATTGATCCTGATTACTTACAGTTCCTGATACAGTAACTGTGCCTTCATCAGTGGCATTAACTGTTAATTGACTCGCGGGGATATTAGCCTCTAATTTAGAACGAACTTCACTCGCTAAGTCCGCAGCAGCTCTATTGGTACGATCACCAGTTGCTAAATTTCGTTCTTCACGGGCGCGAATATCAGCATTGAGTTGTCTTCTGCGAAGTTCACTTTGAGCATCTTCTTTTGCAGCTTGGGTTGTGTCAGCGGCTGGAGTCGCTTCTCCCGCTTCAGGTGCAGTCACAGTTGTTTTAGAGGTATTATCACAAGCAGCCGTAAAAATTAACAGCAACCCAATTAAAAATGAAGTCGGGGTTTTCATTTTTTGACCTCTTGATGTGGATTAAACAATTGATTTTACTCTTTTAGTAAGCCGTAGAAATGAAATTAGAATCAACTCGTTTTGGTGCGGTGATCAATAATTATTACAGGTGGTTCTCCAACCACATTAGTATTAATGGTGTCTGTCTGTCTGACTTGCTCAAAACTAGGTTGATGTTTGCTGACATCACGGGCATCATAAATAGCAAATTCTTCAATTCCCAAACCTTTGAGAATTGTTTCAGCTTGGTGAACTTGTGCTTCTGTGCCATCAACAATGACCAAGTAATGGCCTCTTTGAAAGCGATCACTATAAACTCGCGCTTGTGCTTCAGGAATTCCCAAACCAATTAATCCCCCAGCAATACCTCCCACTGCTGCACCAACAGCGCCACCTGTTAGAGTAGAAGCCAAAGCAGTCGCTACAGCACCACCAGCCATCACAGGCCCAACTCCAGGAATTGCTAAAGTTCCCAAACCAACTAATAAACCACCTAACCCACCAATAGCGCCACCAGTAGCAGCACCCGTTTTGAGTCCTTCGTCTGCTTTATTCCCTATCTCTAGATTTCTTTGTCCACCATTGTTGATCTCTTTAGCGATCAGAGAAACTTGGCTCATGGGAAAACCAGCACTTCGTAATTCTCTAACTGCTGCTTCTGCGTCACGACGATGGGGAAATGCACCAATTGCTCTTTTATTTGTTTGCAAAGGTAAATTCAGATGGCCATTTGATTCGTAAACTTGCCACTGTTTGATCCCATGTCGGTTGAGAATTGTTACAGCACGGTGAATATCAGCATCTGTACCACTGATGATGATGATATAGTCCCCTTGATGGATGCGTTCGTTGTAGAATTGAGTCCGATGATCGGGTATATTAAAACGAGTAGAATCAAAGTGATCGCTCCAATGAATCCCACCAAAACTATCTCTATGTTGATGTTGATGCTCTCTGTTAATTAAAGCAATTTGGCTCAAGGGAAAACCTGCATTTCTTAAATCATTAATAGCAACTTCCGCATCTTGCAATTGGGAAAAATAACCTATTGCATATTTATGAACAGTCACATCTCTATGAACAGCCACATTTTCATGAACAACATTTTTGGTTGGCTCTCTACTATCTGGTTGTTCATAAACTTCAAATTCTTCAATCTTCCAGCGATGAAGAATTTCTTTGGCTCTAGCAATTTCTGCATCTGTCCCATCGATGATGACTAAATATTCTCCTCTCTCTACTCTTTCGTGATAAACTTTAGCTCTTTCTTCGGGAATTCCTAACCCAATCAAAGCACCAATTAAACCTCCCGCTGCCGCACCAATACCAGCACCAGCAATAGTTGTTGCTAAAGCAGTTGCTGTAGCTCCAGCAAGCATAATTGGACCTACTGCTGGAATTGCTAAAGTTCCCAATCCCACTAATAAACCAGTTATACCTCCTAAGACACCACCGGAAACCACTCCCACTGCTGCACCTTCTTCGGCCTGATTATCAACCTTTTTTTGTACTTGCTGACCAGCAATTTCGTCTCCGTCTTGTTCATGTCTAGCAATTACAGAAACTCTTTCCATCGGAAATCCTGAATGTCTCAATTCATATAATGCCTGTTCGACATCATGGCGATTAGGAAATACGCCTACTCCTCGTTTATGTATACCTGTAACCATAACTAAATATTCCTCCAATCCAAAAACCTAAAAAATGATTGCCAATCATTTCCCAATACGTTTGTTGAAAACAATAAAAGGTAATAACTCTATTACTAGGTTAGATTTTTGGATGAAAGTTTCATCAATCCCTTGGAGGAAGTTCTATTTATGCCTTTGGTTATAGATACAACTAGGTTGGCGTTGAAAATTGTCGTGATGGCAAGGCACTCATGCAAGAGGGAAGAGACTTTCAGAGCTTTTACATTTTGTTACATACCTCGGTTTTTTCGAGCCGACTTACTTAGGACTCCTATTTGATTTTTGATAGCTTGCGTGGCGTAGCCATACAAGACTCAGTACACACTCAAATCCTTCTTCTCTGTGAAGAGTTCCCTGCGTCAACGAAAAATATGGCTGATGCCACGCTATGCGGACATAAATATCAGACTCGATAAATCCTGCAAATAAACAAATCTTTGACATCTGAGGCACCCTGTTAATGTGCCAGTTGCGTAAATCCTACATCTATTGAAAATTTTACTTATATACAGCATAATTCAGGAGTCAGGAGTAAAATCCACTTAGTTGGAGTTTCATGATTAATCAAATCAATTGATGTCCTCTGGGCAGGTTGCTAATTAATTTTTACCAATTACAACTCCCAATTACCTTTTTTCCAGCCCTGACAAATATAACGCGAACAAAAGGATTTGATATAAGAGATATTGTAACACTGATTATG
>RDYJ01000105.1 GCA_004293145.1 Nostocales cyanobacterium
ATCCCAAAACAGGGGATCAATCCAAGCTAAATTATGCCAAGCTAATAAATCACTGTAATCTACTGATTGCCAATTTGCTAAACACCAAGCTTGACCCTTTTCCTGTCTTTGGTAGTACAACTCGGCATAGCGAGGATGGGGATCTATTAAGGTATGGTGATTAGCATCAAAAAAATGTTGAACAATAAATTCTTTCTGTTCTGTGGTTAACTTTTCTACAGGTGTCAAACTGGCTATAAGGTAGGGATCAAAAGCAGTCCCAGCAATATAATCTTCCAGTTGCAAAATCAAAGACGGTACTAAATTGACCGTTTGGTGTAGCTTGGGATACTTTTCTAGTAGTAAAATTAAATCCAGATAATCCTTAGTACCATGTAACCGTACCCAGGGTAGGCGATACTGCTGACTAGCAGGGGTAGAGACACCACTACCAGGAGATTTGTACAGTGGCTGATGTTGATGCCAGATAAAAGCGACGTACAGGGGGTGAGACATGAGGAGTGATAAGTTATTCGGGATTTGCTAATAATCTTGAATTATCAATGATAGTAATTGGTAATGGGTAATTGGTAATGGGTAATTGGTGGTTGGGAAAAATACTTCCCCAAGTCCCTAGTCCCCAGTCCCCAATAAAGAGTCCCCAGTCCCCAGTCCCCCCTAGTGCCTAAACTACTTGTTCAATTTCAGCAATTTCGGGGATCATTTCCTTGAGACGGCGTTCAATACCCATTCTCAAAGTCATTTGTGAACTAGGACAAGAACCGCAAGCACCTTGTAAACGCAATTTCACAATAGGTCCATCAAGTTCTACAAGTTCCACATTACCCCCATCAGACATGAGATAAGGGCGCATTTCATTTAATACAGTTTCAACGTTTTCAGTTGTCAGTTCCATAATTTTAGACCTGCTTAGTTAAGGATGGCTTTGGAAATGGCAGTTGAGAGTTATAGCAGGAGTCAGGAGTCAGGAGTCAGGAGTACAACCCTCTCATAGCGAAAGTTTCATCATCAATTGATGTCCTAACTACTCTGTCTACGGCTATATCACCCACTACCCAAAATAGCCAAAATTTTTTTCTTTTGCTTGATTAAATCGATCCTAGATCCAATTGTCGTTATCTTGTCAGCTATCTATTTTTGATTCTGTTTTTGAAGGACTTTCAACCCCTTAAACTGTTCACTGTCCCCTGCTATAGAAGCTTGATATTAGAGTATTTAAACTCAGTGATAGAGTGAGTATCTGGGAGAGAAGCATCGCTAATACCATTTTCATACTCTTCCACAACCTGTTTAGTCATGATGTAATAATCGCCAAATTTTTGATATGTATCTGTAAATTTGAGAACGCTGGTCACCTCATTGGTTTTGGAGTTGCAAAACATCACATTATAACGGTTGGCAATATATCCAGCCCCTGTATCAAAGTAATCACAAGTATCAATAAGCAAAGCTATGCGACCCATAACTCGACGTTCTTGACAAATTTTCTGGTCACGGATTTTATACTGAGAATCTATCGATTCTCCTTTCACTATCACTGTCACTGCGCCGATATCATCTGTCGGTTCTAAGCTAAACTCATGCTGACTGTGAAACTGCTGAAAATTGTAGCGTTTGCAGCGGATAATTGTTTCTTGTAATTGGATATAAATGCCTTCTTCTATTTGTTGATCTGCAACGCCTGTCACTTCCACGTTCAAGTCACGGTTAATGTGAATCTTGCCAGTGTAAACATCACTTCCCTGGAACAATTGTACATCGGCATAGTAGCCAGGGAAGTTATCGTCCCAAGTGTAACGACTTTCTTCAGCGGTTTGGAATAAAACGCCTGCTGTTGTCTGAACTGTCATACAAGCACTTTGACTTCACTTATTTCAGTTTAGTCCGGCTAGTTCAATTTTGAGTTTCTATCTCACACTCGCTAGGGGAATACAGCACTGGTTGTTGATAAAGTGGGACTGTGAAGGTGACTGTTGAGCCAAGTCCTTCACCCAAACTGTAGAAATGGACCTCACCACCCATTGCTTCTATGAGTTTTTGGGATATGGTTAAACCCAAACCCGTGCCACCATAATGGCGAGTGCGAGAACCATCCACCTGGGAGAATAATTGAAACAGTTTATCTTGTTTGTCCAAGGAAACACCAATCCCAGTATCTGCCACCCGCACTTTCACCATGCCAGGTGCTGGTGGTTTACTAGATTTGCTTTTGCTTTTTTTGACAACTAAATCGGCGCTGATAGTGACTCCACCTTCATGGGTGAACTTAATCGCATTGCCCACCAAATTGAGCATAACTTGTAACAACCGTTGGTAATTACCTTGAACAATAATTTCATCGGAAGTGACAGGCATCTGCATTTGCAGGCTGAGGCTTCTCATCTCCGCTTGGGGACGGGTAAAGTTTTCCACATCACCAAATAGCTCATTTAGTTTGACTGGTGAACAGTCTAGCTCCATTTTGCCAGCTTCAATTTTGGCAATATCTAAAATGTCGTTGAGAATATTGAGCAGGTGGATTGATAATTGATGAGCTTCACTGACAAATTGATGTTGTTCTTCGGGATCATCTGCCATTCCTTCGAGAATTAGCTTTAAAAAGCCAATCATGCCGTTCAGAGGTGTGCGAATTTCGTGGGATACGTTGGCGAGAAATTCGCTTTTTAAGCGGGAGGCTTCTTCAGCTTTTTGTCGTGCGTCTTCTAGTTCTTTGTATAAAGTTGCATGAGCAATGGCGGTTCCCAATTGATCTGCCAACTCTTTAGTTAATTCTAATTCTGTTTCTGTTAAAAATTGGCATTCCCGGCTTAAACTTAAGGCCAATAAAGCATTTGCCTGGTCTTGATAGCTGGTAGCAAACAGTAAAAATTTTTGAGGCTGAGAATTTTGTTGAGAAGGCAACTCTATGACCATCGGTTCCAAAGTTGCCAAAGCCTGAACAAAGGCTGGTTTAGAAGATATCTCTATCTCTGAACCTAGCAATGGATCTAATTCTGGTTGGTGATATTCTGCGATGACTTGGACTTTGGAGGCGTTGGGCTGATAAGGACAAATAATACAACGTTCCAGGGTGAGAGTTTTTCCTAAACTGTCAACGGTTTGCTGCCAAATAATGTCTAGATTCAGTGTCCGCCGGATATTTCTGGTAATTTTGTTTAATAGTTTTTGGTATTGTACCGATACCTGTGGCACAGTACGCGAACCCAAAACTAACTCTAGTTGTGAAGGCGTTTTTGCAGCCGGATTCACTGCTTTGTCATCGATTTGAGATGGTAACAACCTACCCATCACCAGGACTGTCGTTGCGGACTGACTCAATCGCGGCATGATCGGAGTAATTGTCAACTCCAACTCTAATAACTGCTGACTACACTTAAACCAGCACTGAATTTTTTCTGGAACTAAAGTTGTTAAAATCCGGTCTAATCGTTCCAAATAAGCAACTTGATCAACCGGAGTAAAGATTTCGTCGTCATTAAGCACATCAACTATTGTCTCATGCCCGAAATCCAGGAGTTCGCTGTACTGCCAATCGAATGTCAGATAGCGCCCAGTTCCATCCTGCGTATATACCAACTCAGAGGTAAGAGTTGGTAATAGGCTATCTGTACTGCGGTGAGTAGATTCCAGGTTCTGAGAAAATAAATTTGCCAATTGGGTATTCGCAGTAATAGTCATTAATCGAGTTGGATAGACAAATTGCTTTCCACCGTAGTTGTACTAAAGCTGTTTAAATTTTGGCATAAAGTTTTACAGCTTTCACACTTTCGATTATGGATTTTTGACTTTCCTGGAATCTAGAGCATTAAATTTTACATTTTTTATTATTTACGGGGGACTCTTTACTGGGGATTGGGGATTGGTAATGCAATTTTGGATTTTGGATGTTGGATTGTTTTTGTCATCTAAAATCTAAAATCTCAAATTTTCTTCCCCTGCCCCCTGCCCCCCTGTCTTTCTTTGGGAATGTTAATCATTCCACTCTCCTCTGGGGGGGACAGGTGTACGTATCGGTGTGCGTGTTAACTCATCATCTCTGGGAACATCGCCCCGCAACCATTGGCGGATCGCCACTTCAATTACCTTACTAGGATCGTTGGTAAGGTGCTGAATTTGGGCTATTAACTCAGAGTCTAGGCGAACAGCGATTTCTACCTTGTCAGCGTGTATGTTTTCCGCATCGGTAGGGTTTTCTTGCATATTCATAGGTTTATAGTTTTCCAAAAAATTACTCAACTGAGATGGTCAGTTTGTAAGTGGCAGTTTTAATATACAGTGTCATCATATCTTGAAAAATAATTCACCTATCCAGGGACTGGAAAGAAATAAATTAAAAATTTAAAAACTCCTCCCAATTGCCAATTACTCATTACTAATTACCCATTACCCAAGAAAGCATTAAAATACATGAAGTAAATAGCTTTTATTTTGGTTTGCTTTCAGCAAAGATAGTATATGACTGACGTTCCCGCAGTTCGCATTCGCAATTTTTGTATTATTGCTCACATTGACCACGGAAAATCTACGCTCGCTGATCGCTTGCTACAGGTCACTGGCACTGTAGAAACCCGACAGATGAAAGAGCAGTTTCTTGACAACATGGATCTGGAACGGGAGCGCGGCATTACAATTAAGCTGCAAGCTGCCCGGATGAACTACACTGCTCAAGATGGTCAGCAGTATGTTCTTAATCTCATTGACACTCCTGGACACGTAGACTTTTCCTATGAAGTATCTCGGAGTCTGGCAGCTTGTGAAGGTGCTTTGTTGGTAGTGGATGCCTCCCAAGGTGTAGAAGCACAGACTTTAGCAAATGTGTATTTGGCATTGGAGCATAATCTAGAAATTATCCCGGTTTTGAATAAAATTGACTTGCCAGGGGCTGAACCAGACCGGGTAATTGGTGAAATTGAAGAAATTATCGGTTTAGATTGCAGTGGGGCAATTTTAGCTTCTGCTAAAGAGGGAATTGGAGTTCCTGAAATTTTAGAAGCAATTGTTGAGCGAGTACCCCCAGCACCGGATCGAGTCAATGAACGCTTACGGGCGTTGATTTTTGATAGTTACTATGACAGCTACCGGGGTGTAATTGTTTATTTCCGGGTGATGGATGGGAATGTCAAAAAGGGCGATCGCGTCTATTTAATGGCATCGGGTAAAGAATATGAAATTGATGAGTTAGGTGTTCTTTCTCCCACCCAAAAACAAGTTGAAGAACTACACGCGGGGGAAGTGGGCTATTTAGCCGCATCAATTAGGGCTGTAGCTGATGCCAGGGTCGGTGACACCATTACTTTAGCCAAAGCCAAAGCCACAGAAGCTTTACCTGGTTACACCGAAGCTAACCCAATGGTATTTTGTGGGATGTTCCCCATAGACGCAGATCAATTTGAAGATTTGCGGGAAGCTTTGGAAAAACTCGAACTTAATGATGCAGCTTTGCACTACGAACCAGAAACTTCTAGCGCCATGGGATTTGGTTTCCGGTGCGGTTTCTTGGGTTTGCTACACATGGAAATTGTCCAAGAACGGTTAGAGCGAGAGTATAACCTAGATTTAATCATTACAGCGCCTTCTGTGGTTTATAAGGTGATCACTAACAAGGGTGAAGAACTGTACATTGATAATCCTAGCCATTTACCTGCTCCCAATGACCGGGAAAGAATTGAGGAGCCTTACGTTAAGGTAGAAATGATTACTCCAGAAACTTATGTTGGCACTTTGATGGAATTGTCACAAAACCGCCGGGGTATTTTCAAAGATATGAAATATCTCACCCAAGGGCGCACTACACTGACTTATGAGTTGCCTTTGGCAGAAGTTGTCACTGACTTTTTTGATCAAATGAAATCCCGTTCTCGTGGTTATGCGAGTATGGAATATCATCTGATCGGCTACCGAGAAAATCCCTTGGTGAAACTAGATATTATGATCAACGGTGATCCGGTAGATTCTTTAGCAATGATTGTCCACCGGGATAAAGCATACAATGTTGGTCGGGCAATGGCTGAGAAATTAAAAGAACTTATACCACGCCATCAATTTAAAGTACCCATTCAAGCGTCTATTGGTAGTAAAGTTATCGCCAGTGAACATATCCCAGCTTTGCGGAAAGACGTTTTGGCTAAGTGCTACGGTGGCGACATCAGCCGGAAGAAGAAACTTTTACAAAAACAAGCCAAGGGTAAAAAGCGGATGAAAGCTGTGGGAACTGTGGATGTACCGCAGGAAGCTTTTATGGCTGTGTTGCGGTTAGATCAAAATTAGAGCCAAAAGACGGTGACAGTAGAGACGTTCCGGCGGCACGTCTCTACAGGAGTCAGGAATAAGAATTTATTTTTCTTCCCTACACTCATACATCCCTGCTTCCTATCTTCTTCACTGTCGCGTATATTTTAAAATATTATCAACCTGGTTTTTGGATCAAATCGGGTTTTTTATGTAACTATAAATCGCCAATGGGTATTGTTAAGTGATAAGCTTTATCAAAAAACTATTTATTAAAAAATTTAAAAATTATTGTCATCACTCTCATGGTAATTTTTACATTTCGGATTTTGAGATAGATGTGGTTTTTTAAATTTTTGTAAATCATTGGGGAGTCAAGTTAATGAAAATACTGGTGCTGAGTTGGGAATTTCCGCCAAGGATAGTGGGAGGAATTGCCCGTCATGTAGCAGAATTATACCCAGAACTGGTAAAGCTAGGGCATGACATTCACCTGATTACCCCAGAAGTTAAACCAGCGCCGATGTATCAGGCAATTGAGGGTATTCATGTTCATCGAGTCTCAGTAGAAGATAGTAATGACTTTTTCCATTGGGTAGTCAATTTAAACAAGAGTATGGGAGATCACGGTGGTAAGTTGATTTTGGAAGAGGGTCCATTTGATATTATCCATGCCCATGATTGGCTAGTTGGTGATGCGGCGATCGCTCTCAAGCATACTTTTAACACTCCATTAATTGCTACTATTCACGCCACAGAACACGGACGTTACAATGGTATTTATAATGATACCCAACGCTATATTAGTGGTAAGGAAAAGTTACTAGTTAACAACGCTTGGCGCATCATAGTTTGTACTGAATATATGCGAGGGGAACTAGTCAGAACTTTACATAGTCCTGGGAATAAAATTGATGTCATTTTTAATGGTATTCGCCCCGAAAAAAAGCAGCATCATCAATATTTTCATGCTCAAGATTTTCGTCGCCAATTTGCCGCAGATCATGAAAAAATTGTTTATTACCTGGGAAGGATGACCTATGAGAAAGGTGTACAGGTGTTGCTTAATGCTGCTTCCAAGGTGCTTTGGGAAATGGGAGGTTATGTTAAATTTGTGATTGTTGGTGGTGGTAATACTGACCATCTCAAAAAACAAGCTTGGGATTTAGGAATTTGGGATAAATGCTATTTTACTGGTTTCCTTTCTGATGAATACTTGGATAAATTTCAAACCATCGCTGACTGTGCAGTTTTTCCCAGTCTTTATGAACCCTTTGGTATTGTGGCTTTAGAAGGCTTTGCTTCTAGAGTACCTGTTGTGGTCTCAGATACTTGTGGTTTTCCCGAAGTAGTCCAACATACAAAAACAGGTATTGTCACCAAAGTTAATAATCCTGATTCGTTAGCATGGGGAATTTTGGAAGTTTTGCAAAATCCAGGTTATCGACAATGGTTAGTAGATAACGCATATCAAGATTTAGAACGACGCTTTCGATGGCCAAAATTAGCTAAAAGGACAGAAGCGGTCTATGAGAGAGTCGTAAAAGAGCGATGTCTTCAGCAAGCACAGTAATTGCAAGTGGATTGATAATTAAACACAGAGTAAAACTGAGGTTTTCGCAGAGTAGTAGAGAGAATTAATCATTACTCTGCGTTTTTTGGCGTAAAAAAACAGTACAAAGTCTGTACGCTGGGAATTTCACCCCTATTGATGAGAGAGTTAGCATGATTGCTGTTTGCGCCAAAAGGTAACTATGACAAAGGCATTCCCAAATATAGCAAGGCGTTTGCAGAATGCAAAATCTAACCTGTTGAGAATGATCAACCGCATTATCAACCATCTGACAGGACAATGGCAGCGATTATGGAGAGACATCACCACCGATATCCATCCTCCTGTGGCTAAAACCAGTTATAAAGCACCTTTATTAGCTGGTCCGGTGCATAACTTGGGAGGGGGTGGTCCTGATGTCGATGACGCTATTCAGTGGATGATTCATCAAGTCAGAGGTGGTTCTAACTCTGACAAAAAAGTTAATGTTTTAGTTATTCGTGCTGCTGGTGATGATGACTACAATCAGCTAATTTATGGCATGAAAGGGGTGAATTATGTAGAAACTTTGATCATCAGGAACAGACAAGAAGCCAACAGAATTGATATTTTTGATAAAGTCAGAAATGCTGGGGTAATTTTCTTTGCTGGTGGTGATCAATGTGAATATATTCGCAATTGGAAAAACACTAAATTAGAAGTTGCCATTAAGTCGGTTTATGATAAAGGTGGGGCTATTGGTGGCACAAGTGCAGGTGCCATGATTCAAGGTGAATTTGTTTATGATTCTTGTGCTTGTGAAGATAGTATTGAAACTAAAGAAGCACTTGATGATCCATATCGGAATATTACCTTTACCTATAACTTTTTTCAGTGGAAGTATTTGCGAAGAACGATAGTTGATACTCATTTTGATGAACGCAAAAGAATGGGACGAGTTATGGTTTTTATCGCTCGTCAAATTCAAGATGGTGTTTCCGCAAGTGCTTTAGGAATAGCTATCAGTGAAGAAACTTCTTTATTAGTTGATAAGTACGGTATTGCTAAGGTGATGGGTAGGGGTGCGGCTTATTTTGTTTTCGGTGATCATCCCCCAGAAATTTGTCAACCTGGTCAACCTTTGACATATTATGACTATAAAATTTGGCGAGTTCCTAGAGGTGAAACTTTTGATTTAAATCTTCTACCTTCAAAGGGTTATTATCTCAGAAGTGTGAAGCGGGGTAGGTTTGATTCTGATCCTTATTGATTCTGTGGAGTTCTCTAATTTGACACGTTTCATATTTAGTAGGTAGGCAGAATAAAACCCTTTTTCCTCCTGCCCCCTGCCTTATCCCCACGACAATGTTTAACGCCAACCTACTTAGCAAGTGAGAGTTGGTAGTAATTCTCTCAGTTTCTGCTACTAGGGGGATGTATTCAATCAGACCCTATCTCGACCGAAAAAATTGCTCTCCATCTAATAAGTAACAATAGCGATTGCGCCCCGTTTCTTTGGCATTGTACAGTGCTTGATCGGCTGAACTGATAAGTATATCTGGCTTGATGTCCAAAGAGGGTATGAGCGAACAAATTCCTATACTAAGGGTGACGATATTCTTGACATCAGATTTTGCATGGGGAATGGCCATTTTGTCAATTGCTTGCTGAATATTTTGTGCTACTTGAATTGCTCCCGCTAAGTCAGTATTGGGGAGGAGTACCGAAAATTCTTCTCCACCGTAACGTGCCACAAGATCAGCAGGACGATACACTGTTTGTTGCACTATTTGAGCTACTCTAATTAGACAATCATCGCCTCCCAGATGACCATAGTAGTCGTTATAGGATTTGAATTTATCAACATCAAATAAAATCAATGACAGGGGTTGTTGCTCTCGTGCAAGACGCTTCCATTCTGCTTGCAGTCGTTCATCGAAGCAGCGACGGTTAGCGACCTGAGTCAAACCATCTAGATTGACCAGTTGTTCTAGTTTCTGATTTGCTTTTTCTGCTTTTTCTTTAGCAATTACTAACTCTGCTGTTCTCTCCTCTACCCGTTGTTCCAAAGTTGCCAAAGCTGTTTGTAACTCAAGTGCCATGTTGTTAAAGGATTTTGCCAGTTGACCTATTTCATCTTTTGAAGTAATTTTGGCGCGGATATCTAAGTTTCCTGTGGTAAACTGGAAAACTATATTGGTCAGGTAAATTATTGGTTTTGTTAGCAGTTGCCCAATCACAAAAGCAATGATTGTAACTACGGAAGCGATAATTGCAAAGAGAAACATTGCATCACAAATTTGCTTTTCTACAGGTGCGAGGGCAACAGCAAGGGGTTGTGCGAATAACACAGACCAAGGTTTATATTTTAAACAAGCGATCGCAATCAGATTAACCTGATTCTCTGTTGCTGCCAAAGATGCAATTAAATATGATTGTTTATTATCTAATGCTTGCTTGAGTTTTGGCTCATTAGTTGCCAATTCTTTAATAGGAGCATTAGGCAAATGACCTGCTTTTTGCAGTTGAGTGATAACATTCAAAGGCAGAGGTACAATTGATTTAAAAAGTAGTTCTGGTGCTGTACTATGTGCTAGATAAATATTATTTTCATCCAAAAGAATAGCAAATGATTTAGTTCCAGACCTTTCAGTTTCTCTAGTTACTAACTGCTGGACAACAGTAGCATTATAGGAAACTCGCAATACACCCAATATATCGCCCTTGGTATTGCGAACCAGACTACTAAAAAAGAGAGTAACAAGATCAGGAATTGTTGGCGACAGTTTCATACCGGAAACATAGGATAACCCAGTTTCCAGTGGTTTTTTAAAATAATTTTCAACTGATTCATCTTTGCCAATGTTCGATGTATCTGTATCCAATAAATTTTTCCCGTTCAAATCTAGCAAAGAGTATGAGATAACGTTGAGCATATCTTTGCGACTCAGACGGATTAATGTTTCTGTCGCCAATTGCATTTCGGGGCTGTCATCTCGCTGTTTTGGAGTGAGGCTGAGATAGCTTGCCAAACCTGGTAAAATCGCCTCTACGCGCACGGAATTGAGATTTCCATCAATAAAAGCATCTATTCTGTTAGCAGTTTCTTTAGCCGCCGCAGATAAAGCCTGTTTTGCATTTTCAGTAAGTGCGTTTTCTGTTGTCTGTTTGTTGATAAATGCCAATAAAAGCAAGGGAATTAAAGCAACAATTAGAAATGAGCCGATCAACTTTCTCCGAATTCCACCCAAAAAAGTCTGCTGCATGGCTTTATACTAGGAGGGAGGGTTCAAGAAGGAAGAATTGAATAAACTTTTTAACTCAGGAAGGCGCGTTATGTTTCCAGAGCGAATAAAAAAGTCTGCATATATCTTGGCAGGTTTGTAAATGGAGTTCGGGTTGCTAGATTGAAAGAATGTTTGATTTTCTGCTAAATTAGTTAGATGTAATCCCTCCAGAGAGATTGTATTGCTAGGAATTTCTAACACTTTGCTGATGATAGCGTTTCCTTCTTGAACATTTGCTTGCCAGTAGTTTACTGCTTGCAGCCATGCCCGCACAAATGCACGAACATCTTCGGGGCGATCGCGGATGATCTCTTTACGAAAGACAATCATATCTAAAATCAAGCCAGGGGTTTGTTTGCTGGTAAATAGAATATGTCCCCCTGATTTGATAGCTTCAGAAAGATGAGGTTGCCAAGTATGTCCAGCTTGAATAACATTATTTTTCAGACTTTGAGGAATTTTTGAAGCCTCTAATTTAACCAAATTCACATCATCGCTGGTTAAGTTGGCACTTTTCAACATTTCAGTCACAAAAACTTCGCTAAAACCGCCTAGATTTGCACCCAGCTTTTTCCCTTTTAAGTCAGCGACGGTTTTAATTTGTGATTGGGCGACTACTACATCTGCTCCTGTTGATTCATCTATAACCATCACGCTTTGGATATCAGGATTTGTAGCACTCAAGATGATAAAACTTCCCAAGGACAATGAAATACCATCATACTTACCGGCACTGAAATTTGCTTGTTCAATTTTGGTGTACCGTTTATAAATTAGTTCCACATCTACGCCTTGGGCTTTGAATAATCCTTTTTCTTGAGCAATGATCCCTGGATATTCACCAACAAAAGATCCAAATTGCACTTTCAAGGGAGGGCGTTTTAATTCGGTTGGTGACCAAGGATGACAAGCAAGTAGCACCCAGGCGCTAATGAGACAAATACTAAGGTATTTGAGTAGTTTCAACATACATACTCAGCCGCGTGCATTTTAGCCAAAAACTAACCTTCTTCCGGTGCAGGTAAAGGAAAAATCTCTCCAGCTAAATAAGCGGGAAAATTCTTTTGGAAATACAACCAAGAAGTCATATCTTCCCCATCCATAAAAGCCTTCGGCGCTTGCTTATACAAAGGAACATGGTTATTAATTTCCGTTTGTAGCAGTGGGGGTAACTCGGTAAAACCGCCAACCTTACCACCAGTAGCACTATAGATAAGTTGACCAGGGTGTTCACCCATTTTCATCCAAGGCAACCATTGACCAATTCGATCCCAACTTAATTTTAATTCCGTAACAGAATTAAGTTCTGAATTAAGCAAATCTGCACTCTTGACTGTGATTTTAAACAACTCAGCCGCTTGATAAATTGAAGATGGACAATATGGGGCAAATTGGGGATCTTCTGCCAAAGGGTTAGGATAATAGGGAAACAAATCAAATACAAAAGTCGTATTTTCCCCTTCCACTTCCACAGGCAGCTTACCCTTAAACTTACCTTGTACCGGACTATTGGCAACGTGCATCACGGGAACAGTTTCCCCAGTCCAAGGATTTTCCCACTTCCGTAAAATCTCGTCTGTTTCTGGGTTGAGGTAATAAGTTAATTCTCTAGAAGTAAAATCCCAACGACCTTCAGCAGTGAGAATACAGCGACTAACGCTCATGCCCATGATTTTAAATAATAATTGTCGCTTTTCCCCAGGGACAAAGCTATAAATTTTACCTGTCCAAACCAGGAAAGTAGATTCATTAGCATCTAGGGAAGATCGAGTTTTCACCCATTGTTGGGCATCTATTTCTTGGATGTGAGCTACCATATTCTGTATATTTTCTCCTGATGTTGATAGTAGGGAATAGGGAATAGGGAATAGGGAATAGGGAATAGGGAATAGGGAATAGGGAATAGGGTAAACATATTATCCTAACTCCTGTACAGACGTTCCGCCGGAACGTCTCTACTGACTCCTGACTCCTAAAATTCCTGACATTAATTTTTTGCTAATAAAGTCCAGAAATAGCCATCTGGGGAGACAAAAGAAAAACTCATTTCTCCAAATTCATTATTGACAAGATTAGTAAATTTCTGGACATTGCTTGCCTTAATGCGGTCAAAATAAGTTTGTATTTCCTGGACTCGGTAAGTGTAAAGACACATTCCTAAACTTCCTGGTTGGGCAAATGTAAAGCGTGATTCTAAAGGGATACTTTCTGGAAAGCGGACAATATAAAGTCTACCACTGCGTGCTGCCATTAAGTCAGTCCCAGAGGAACGAGGATCATCAAAAGCAGTAACTATAAATTTTTCCCCTGGTTGGAGATCAAAAAAATCTCGTCCTGCTAAAGAAGATTCATAGCTAGTTTCCACATCATCCCGCACACGCAACAAACCCAAAACGTCTTCATAAAACCGCATAGTTGCTTTGCTGTCATCCTGAACAATTAACCCCAAATGGGTAAATTGACTGGTGTTTAAAGCTGCATTGTGATTGATTTTGCCATAATGGGGCATGACATAACCGAACCGTTGAAATAATACCTGTCTAGTTAGTGGTTGTAGCAGTAGCATTTCTCTGACTCCCACCGCAGGTTCAACAAAGGGACGGCTTTTTTGTTCTTTTTGATAGATGACTTCCCAGTAAGGATAAGTATACCTGATTGTTTCACCGGCGGCTTTGGCATTTTCCGCATGGTTTAAAATTTCCAATAAATCAGCAGTTAAAGCGGTTGTCCAGCGATTTCCTTTAACTTTCATGGAACTCATACCCAAACCTTGATTTGTGGGATTTTGCCAACTCATCAACCTGACTAAACCGTGATCTGCATCTTGGTGATAGAGACGAATTGCGGTTAATGGGGAATTTACCCCGTATAATTGATACGCTGCCTCTGGGCTGAGTTCTCCCACTTGCCCAATGCGATAGCCAAACTGGTGCCAATATTGAATTGCTATAATTGGCTCTGTCACGCCAATACCAACTTCATAGATACCTTGAATTGGAGTATTTGTTCCTTGAGTCATGGCAAAATCAATTCAGGTGTTAACTATTACCTGTTATAGCAGTTAGTTTGTGAAAGCTCCTGTCTATTTAAGGTGATAATAATTACAAACTTTACAGTTTTTATGTGATCAAGAGTTAGAAAATATGGTGATTGAGTTACTTAAGTTTAAGGTTTCACAGGAACTGCGGGAAATCTTTATTCAGAAGGATGAAGAAATCTGGACTACTGAGTTATGTAAATACCCAGGTTTTTTAAGTAAGGAAGTTTGGATTAGTCCCCATGATCTCACAGAAGTGGTAATTGTGGTGCATTGGCAAAGTCGAGAACAGTGGAAAGCTATTCCTGAACAGGAAATAAAGGCAATCACACAAAAATTTGATGAATCTTTGGGCTTTGGTTATGAAATGTCAGAGTTTGGTGAGTATCAAGTCAGAAAATTTCCCCAAAAATAGACTAGCACTTTTATACTTCTAGAGAGATGTTCCCCACTATAAAGCCCGAAACTGGTATAAATTTAGGAGCGGGAACGAGATTTTCTGCCAGAATGACTTACTGTACTGTGTAAGCTATGTCAAATCACGAGCGATCGCTGACTACATCTGATTCTGTTTTGTTAAACAAAATAACATCTCAGGTCTGCCAAACAATCATTACTATTCAACAGCAGCAGCCAGAATTATTACTGGAAAAGTACAGGAAAGTCCAGTGGCAAAAGACATCTAATCAATCTGCTTTAAATGCTAAATTTACAGAATTACTCAGTCAAACTCGAAGTAGGGAAGAATTAATCACTAAACTGCAATCATCCCTAAAAGCTATTCTCGTTTCTGAGGCTTTGAATTTGCCAATTGTCTCCGAATTAATTGCGGAAATTCGCCCAAAAAATTCTGTGATATCTGAGTTACATAGCTCATTAAATTCTACATTTATTCCAGCTTTAGTACCAGTACCAGTAGGAATTGCTGTTTTACTTTTAGATGCGGAAAATTTGCAACTTAATAATAACACCGAAAAATTTTTAGCTACTATCTGTAAATTTCCCATTCAAGTCAAAATTGCTTTTGCTAATTGGAGTAATCGTGGCAAATTAGATGTAGAATTACATGAACGTGGTTATGATTTGATTCATGTCCCCGCAGGTAGAGACAATGCTGATGGTAAAATGATTGCTTTTGGGGCATCAATTCACGAACTTTACCCCAATGCTAAAGAAGTGTTTGTTTGCTCATCAGATAAAGTAATGACTAATTTATGCAACAATTTACAGCAACATGGATTAACGGTATATCAAGTCAGTCAGCATGGGGAGAATATCAATATTTTCAATAATTCTACAGGTGCAACTACTAGCCATAGTATCAAACCCTTACCAGAATTACCATCTCTTGATCAATTTATTCTCCAGGTTAAAAAATTAATTAAAGATGAGCAAAAGCTAACTGCTAGTTATTGGATTAAACTTTCTCAGATTTCTAAATTATATAAACTGAAATATCAATTACATATTAGCCATATTGTCGCTAAATATTTACCTGGTAAAAGAGCTAGGGATATGTTGATGAACTACCCGGCAGATTTTGTCATTCATCAAGTTGATGATGTGGGGGAATTATATGTAACTGTTTTTGAACAACATCAAGCTTTTCAAACCCAAAATATTGATACATCTGGAACAGATTACAGAAATAAATCTGAGTCATTATCTACTATTAATTCCTCTTTAGATTTAGAAGCAGCAATCAGGAAAATTCTAGAAGATTTAATCAAAGAATCCAATACTAACAGTTTTGATATTAGTATTTTAGCCAGTAAGTTTAAACATAATTACGGTAAACCTATCAGTGAGCAACTGAAAGATTTAAAGATCAGTGGCACATTTGTCAAGTTTTTGCAATCTTGTGCTTATTTTCAAGTGGAACTTAAAGATAATAAATGGGAAGTTAGTAAATTGGAATCCCGTAATATCCCATCTGTTTTATTATCTAATATCACTTCTGCTGCTGATTTAGAACAAACATTAAAAAGAATTTTGACAGAGTTAACACAAGAATCCAAAAACAGTTATATTGATATTAGTATTTTTGGTACTAAATTTCATCAAAAATCTGGTAAACCCATCACTAAGCAAATGAAAGAATTACAGATTAGTGGCAGTTTTCTAAAATTTCTGCAATCTTGCGGTTCTTTCCAGATCCAGCAACAAGGTAATAAATATAAGGTATCGCTATCTTAGTAAGTAGAAAGGCGCAAAAAAACACAAGTATGTAACGCAACGTAAAGTAGCCTAAAAACCTCTTCCCTCCAGCATAGCTGCTTCCCGCATAGCTGCCTTGTCATAACGACAATTTTTAACGCCGACCTACTTATAGGTGACTGGAGGCTGGCAAGAAAATTTTTTTTCTGTTAATTAACACATTTTCAAAATGGTGGATTATAATAAAAATATGAAAGACATGGGGCTTTAACGGTTTCGACAGGTTGGCGAACGCTGCTCTGTGATTCAGGTCGAGAGCGAGTCTCCTCTCGGAAATCAAAGACTCGAAAAAAAAGTAAATGCGAACAATATCGTAAAATTTGCTCGTCGGGAAGCTCTAGTAGCAGCCTAAAACACCTCTTACAGGTTCGAGCGTCTCCAGTTTGACTCCGTTAAGGACTAGAGACCTAACCCCAACGGATGCTTCAGTAAGCGTTCTCTGGTTGGCTTGCTGACTAAGATTAAATCAGAGCATCCTACGTTCGGGATAATGAACGATTCCCGCCTTGAGGGTCAGAAAGGCTAAACCTGTGAATGAGCGGGGAGTCAATACCCAATTTGGACATGGGTTCAATTCCCATAAGCTCCACTTTCAATAATTAACTAATCCACTTACACTTTTATGTGTGAGTGGATTTTGTTTTTGAATCATTAAGATCCCCGACTTCTATGTTTATTTTGAACCTAACATTGATCTAAGAAGTCGGGGATCTGAGCGTGTAAAACTAATAATTAAGATCACCAACTTCTATGTTTATTTTGAACCTAAATTATGAATTGATCTAAGAAGTCCGGGGATCTGGGTTTTATTATGTTTACAAATTATTTGTCAAGAAATCCAAGGATATGTATAATAATTTAGGGGTTTTATAGCTGTAGCCAGGATAATTAGGACATTATTGATCCTTAAGACCCAACAATAGCAAGAGTTTCACTCTTGCCTTCTGCTATAAATGATGCCGAAAAATATCAATATTTAAGTCGTATTGCATTTGACATAATTAATAATTAGTATATTTTTCTAGTCACAAAATATGCTAAAAAACTGCATTAATTAAGACAAGTTCAATTTAACGAAATATATTCTTAATTACAACTTTAAAAAGATTTTAGGAAGAAAATGGTGGGGAGAAGAGAATATTATTTGGACTCGGAGACGAATTATGGTAGCGATCTCAGAGAAAGTTCAGCCCCGGTTAACTATACAAACTGTAGAAATTGCCCCTAATACTACAGCGATTCGCTCTCTTGATTGGGATCGAGATCGTTTTGATATAGAATTTGGATTGCAAAATGGCACAACCTATAATTCTTATGTAATTAGGGGTGAACAAACAGTTTTGATTGATACTTCTCATCAGAAGTTTCGTCAATTGTATTTAGATACCCTCAAAGGACTTGTTAACCCTAAGACAATTGATTATATAATTGTCAGTCACACAGAACCAGATCATAGTGGTTTAGTAGAAGACGTATTACAGTTAGCACCGA